>NZ_SOKV02000010.1:0-121736 GCF_004407025.1 Paracoccus sp. DMF | reverse complement strand
GATCGCCATCTCGTCATTGTTCGAGATGATGGCATCGAAAGGCGTGCCGGCGGTCAGCCAGTTCGCGGTGATGTCCTGGCCCTGGGTGCGGTTCCAGTTGCCGACCTGGCGGTCGACGATCGTCATGCCCTGGCAGTCCGGCGTCGCGATCACGCTTTCGATGGCCTTGGTGCGCAGGCCGGATGCCTCGTTCTCCAAGGGACCCATCAGCACCATGACATCGCCCTTGCCGCCCAACTGCTTGCAGACGGCGGCGGCTTCCATCGTGCCGCCTTCGGTCTCGTTCGAGCCGACGAAGCTGGTGCCTGCGGGCAGGCTTTCGAAATTGATCGGCGGGTGGTTCACATAGACCAGCGGCACGCCGGCCTGCTCGGCCATCTGCGTCATCGCCTGGGTGGCCGCGCCATCGACCGCGTTCACGATGATCGCATCGACGCCGTTGGCGATGAAGTTCTGCACCTGGTTCTGCTGCCGGGCCACGTCCAGCTGCGCATCCTCGAGCAGCAGCTCGGCGCCATCCTTCTGCGCCTCGGCCTTGATGCCGTTCAGAAGGATGGTCAGGAAGGGGTTGTCGAAACCGGTCATCGCCACCCCGATCTTCGCCCCCTCGGCCATGGCCGGTGCGGCCAGCCCGATTCCCAGGACCAGCGCCAGCGCCGTCCGGCATGTCATGCCCATATTCCTTGTCCCTCCCTTGCCGGGCATCGCCGCGATGCCGCCCGCGGAATGTGTCGCCGGCGCCGGCCGGCCGTCAATCGGCGCGGGCCGCGGAAATCCCGCATTGCTGAGGGGAAATCACGCCGCGATGAGGGAAAACCCTCACGCTTCGATGCGGCGGCCGGTCTCGGGATCGAAGAAATGCAGATGCGCCATGTCCGGCACCACGCCGATGCGGTCGCCACGCGCGGCCGGGCTGGTGCCAGGCAGGCGCAGGACCATGGCCATATCCGTGTCCTCGACCATGCCATAACCGAAGGCATCGGCGCCCAGCCGCTCGACCGAGCGCAGCACCACCGGGATCGCCGCCTCGCCGGGCTGCGCCAGCCGCAGGTGCTCGGGCCGGATGCCGAAGTGCAAGGCGCCGGCGCGCGGCAGGCCCGAGAGCGGCAGCCGGGTGCCGCCGGGCAGCGTGACCGTGCCGGCCTCGGAATCGACGGCCAGGATGTTCATGGCCGGCGAGCCGATGAAGCCGGCGACGAATTCGCTGGCCGGGCGTTCATAGACCTCGAGCGGCGTGGCGATCTGCTCGGCCACGCCCTTGTTCATCACGATCAGCCGGTCGGCCAGCGTCATCGCCTCGACCTGGTCATGGGTGACGTAAAGCGTGGTCTGGCCGGTGCGCAGGTGCATCTCCTTGATCTGCAAGCGCATCTGCACGCGGAGTTTCGCGTCCAGGTTCGACAGCGGCTCGTCCAGCAGCAGCGCCGCTGGCTCGCGCACCAGGGCGCGGCCCATGGCGACGCGCTGGCGCTGGCCGCCCGACAGCGCGCGCGGCTTGCGGTCCAGATAGGGCTGAAGCTCCAGCATCTCGGCCGCCCTGGCGACGCGGGATTCGATCTCGGACCTGGACATCTTGGCGATCTTGAGCCCATAGGCCATGTTCTCGCGCACCGACATATGCGGGTAGAGCGCATAGTTCTGGAACACCATGGCGATGTCGCGGGCGCGCGGCTCCAGGTCATTGACCACCTTGCCGCCGATCTCGATGGTGCCCGCGGTGATCGCCTCGAGCCCCGCGACCATGCGCAGCAGCGTGGACTTGCCGCAGCCCGAGGGGCCGACGATGACCACGAATTCGCCGTCGGCGATCCGCGTGCTGATGCCGTGGATGACCTGATTGCCCGCATAGCTCTTGCGAACGTCGGTAAGGGTGATGCCGGCCATCTATTTCTCCGTCTCGACCAGGCCCTTGACGAACCAGCGCTGCATCAGCACGACGACCAGGATCGGCGGCAGGATCGCCAGCACCGAGGTCACCATCACGAGGTTCCAGGGCGTATCGGCATCGGCAAAGGAGATCATCTTCTTCAGCGCGATGACGATGGTGTTCATCTCGTTGGAATTGGTGACCAGCAGCGGCCACAGATATTGCGTCCAGCCATAGATGAACTGGATCACGAAGATCGCCGCGACATTGGTCAGCGACAGCGGCCACAGGATGTCGCGAAAGAACCGCCAGGGCCCGGCGCCATCGACCCGCGCCGCCTCCAAGAGTTCGTCCGGGATGGTCATGAAGAACTGCCGGAACAGCAGCGTCGCGGTGGCCGAGGCGATCAGCGGCAGGATCAGCCCGGGATAGGTGTCGATCAGGCCCAGGTCCACCATCACCTTGTAGGTGGGCTGGATGCGCACCTCGACCGGCAGCATCAGGGTGATGAAGATCAGCCAGAAACAGGCCATGCGCAGCGGAAACCGGAAGAAGACGATGGCATAGGCCGAGGCCATCGAGATCGCGATCTTTCCCAGCGCGATGCCCATGGCGACGATGGTGGTATTGGCCAGGAGCCGCCACAGGCTGACGCCGCCGATCTTGCTGATGCCGCCGGTGAAGGCGTCGCGGTAATTCGCCGCCGCCTCGGGTCCGGGCAGCAGCGGCAGCGGCGGGCGCAGGATGGTTTGCGTGCTGTGGGTCGAGGCGATGAAGACATAATAGACCGGAAAGGCCACCACGATCACGCCGAGGATCATCCAGAAATGCGCCACCATGCGGCCGGCGCCGCGCGGGGCCAGGGGGGACGCTTCAGCCATAATGCACCCTCCGCTCGATGAACCGGAACTGGAAGGCGGTCAGCGCGATCACGATCACCATCAGGATCACCGACTGCGCGGCGGAATCGCCCATGATCAGGTTCACGAAACCGTCGTTATAGACCTTGTAGACCAGCGTTTCGGTGGCCTTGCCGGGTCCGCCGCCAGTCACGGCATGGATGATGCCGAAGGTGTCGAAGAGAGCGTAAACTGTGTTGACGACCAGCAGGAAAAACGTCGTCGGCGCCAGCAGCGGAAAAACGATGGTCCAGAAAGCATGCCGGCGCGAGGCGCCGTCGATGGCGGCCGCTTCCAGAAGAGATCGAGGAATCGCCTGCAAGCCCGCGACAAAGAACAGGAAATTATAGCTGATCTGCTTCCATGTCGCCGCCGCCACCACCAGCATCATGGCATGGTCGGCATTCAGCAGCGGGTTCCAGCGGATCCCCATCTGCCGCAGCGGCCAGGCCAGCGTGCCGAAGCTGGGGTTGAACATGAACAGCCACAGCATGCCGGCGATGGCCGGGGCGACCGCATAGGGCCAGATCATCAGCGTGCGATAGAAACCCTTGCCGCGCACCACCTTCTCGGCCTGCACCGCCAGGAACAGCGCGATCGCCATGGCCAGGAACGCCACTAGCGCCGAGAAGATCACCGTGACCTGAAGCGCGTTCAGATAGGCCGGATCGGCCAGCACCTTGCGGAAATTCGCCAGGCCCACGAAGCTGGTCTTCAGGCCGAAGGCGTCCTCCTTCAGCAGCGACTGGCGAAAGGCCTGCGCCGCCGGCCAATAGAAGAAGATCAGCGTGATCGCCAGCTGCGGCGCCACCAGCAGCCAGGGCAACAGCTTGTGCGGAAAGACCGTGCGTCTCATCCGTCCCCCTTTGGATGGGCGGGCGCGAAGGGCGCGCCCGGCCCGCGTCATGGCTCAGCCGCCGGCGGCTTCCTTGATCGCGGCATTGCCGCGGGTGACCGCGTTCTTCAGCGCCGTCGCGGCATCCTGCTGGCCCGACAGCATCTTCTCGTATTCCTCGTTCTGGATATCGCGCAGCTGCGGCAGGTTCGGCGCCCGCACGCCCTTGGAGTTCTCGGTCGGCTCCTTGCCCATCATTTGCAGGATCGGCGTCTCGCGCCCCGGATTCTTCTGATAGAAATCCGTGGCCTTGGTCGCCTCATAAGCCGCCAGCGTCACCGGCAGATAGCCCGACTGCTCGTGCAGATATTGCTGCACATCGGTCTGCGACAGGTATTGGAAGAAGGCCGCGACGCCCTTGTAGGTCTCATCCGACTTGCCGCCCATCACCCACAGCGAGGCGCCGCCCGGCGTGGTGTTCTGCGGCGCGGCCTCGGCGGTCTCGTCATAGGGCAGCTGGCCGATGCCGTAGTTCATGCCCGACTTGACGATATCGCCCAGGCCGCCCGAGCTTTCGGTCAGGATGCCGCATTCGCCCGAGGTGAAGTTCTGCTTGGCCTCGCTGGTGCGGCCGCCATAGACGAAGACGCCCTCTTTCGAGAGATCCGCAAGCTCCTGGAAATGCTTGACGAACAGCGGGCCGTCGATCTTCAGCTCGGGCGTGCCGGCCAGGCCGTTTTCGTTCGTGCCCCAGCTGACATTGTTCCAGGCGGCGAAATTCTCGGTATGGATCCAGGTCAGCCAGGTCGAGGTATAGCCGCAGGTGGCCGCGCCCGACTCCTTGATCTTGCGCGCGGCGGCCCAGACCTCGGCCCAGGTCTTGGGCGGATTGTCGACGTCCAGCCCGGCCTTTTCGAAGATGTCCTTGTTGTAATACAGGATCGGCGAGGAGGAGTTGTAGGGGAAGGACAGCATCTCGCCCTCGGGCGTCGAGTAATAGCCGACGATGCCGGGCAGATACTGGCTCTTGTCGAACTTGGTGCCGCCCTTTTCCAGCACCTGCGCGACCGGCATGATCGCACCCTCGGCGCCCATCATGACGCCGGTGCCGACGTCGAAGACCTGGATGATGTCCGGGGCCTGGCCGGCGCGGAAGGCGGCGATTCCGGCGTTCAGCGTCTCCGGATAGGTGCCCTTGAAGACGGGCTTCACCTCGTAATCGGCCTGGCTGGCGTTGAAGTCGCCGGCGATCTTGGCCACCACCTCGGCATTGGCGCCGGACATGGCGTGCCACCAGGAAATCTCGGTCTTGGCCTCGGCCGCGACGGGCAGCGCCATCAGCCCGGCAAGCCAGAATACGGTCTTTTGCATGGTCTTCCTCCGAATCGTGCCTTTACGGCGTCTCCGCTTTCGGCCGGCAGGGGCACGGGGCCCTTTTCGTCGCGCGCCCGCTCCGCCTCTCCCCGAAGGAACTGTCGCCCCCGGAGGGGCGCGCTGTCAATTCGCTTCATGCGGCGAAAGCGGGCGCGGACGGCCGCCGATCACCGTCGCCCTGTCGCATGAATTTGTGAATGTCTTGCGACAACAAATCTTTCCAAGAAGAATTTCGTGCAAATTCCAGGCCTGCCGCATGGCGCGAAAAATCATTCTTTCGGCGCGGTTCGCCGAAAATCGCACCCGCGGAGTTTGACCGCAAGCGACCGGAGGCGACCGCTGCCCCCCGCGTGCAAAGATGCTATGACATCAGCGACGAAAGGACAGACCATGCAGCACGAGCCCCTTGCGACGGCCGAGGATCCGCGCTGGCAGCGGGTGCTGGCCCGCGATGCCGGCGCCGACGGCAGCTTCGTCTATGCGGTGCGCACGACCGGGGTCTATTGCCGGCCCTCCTGCCCCGCCCGCCGGGCAAAGCCCGAAAATGTCGGCTTCTTTCCCGATCCGGCGGCGGCCGAGGCGGCGGGCTTCCGGCCCTGCCGGCGCTGCAACCCGCGCGGCGCCGGTCTGGCCGAGGCCAATGCCGCGCTGGTCACCGCCGCCTGCCGGCTGATCGAGGCGGCCGAGACCCCGCCCTCGCTGGACGAACTGGCCGAGGCCGCCGGGCTGAGCCGGTTTCACTTCCACCGCCTGTTCAAGGCGCAGACCGGGCTGACGCCGCGCGAATATGCCGGCGCCCATCGCGCGGGGCGGCTGCGCGCCCGGCTCGAAGACGGCGACAGCGTGACCGGCGCGCTTTACGAGGCCGGCTTCAACTCGAACAGCCGCTTCTACGAGACGGCCGGCGACATGCTGGGCATGGCGCCCTCGGCCTATCGCAGGGGCGGCGCCGGGGCCGAGATCCGCTTCGCGCTGGCGCAATGCGCGCTTGGTGCCCTGCTGGTCGCGCAAAGCCGGCAGGGCATCTGCGCCATCGCGCTTGGCGATACGCCCGAGGCCCTGCTGCGCGACTTCCAGGACCGCTTTCCCGCCGCGCGGCTGATCGGCGGCGACGCCGAGTTCGAGGCCGTGGTCGCCCGGGTCGTCGGCTTCGTCGAGGCCCCGGGCATCGGCCTCGACCTGCCGCTGGACATTCGCGGCACCGCTTTCCAGCAACGCGTCTGGCAGGCGCTGCGCCAGATCCCGCCGGGCAGCACCGCCAGCTATGCCGAGATCGCCGCCCGCATCGGCGCCCCTGCCGCCACCCGCGCCGTGGCCCAGGCCTGCGGCGCGAACCGCCTGGCCGTCGCCATCCCCTGCCACCGGGTGATCCGCAGCGACGGCGGGCTGTCGGGCTATCGCTGGGGCGTCGCCCGCAAGCAGGCGCTGCTGGACCGCGAGGCGCAGGGCTGATTGCCGAGCGATCGCAGGCCGAAGGCCGCGCTGAGGCGCGGGCCGCCGCATGGGAGCTGGAACTGGTCGAGACCCCGGACAGCCCGACCCTGCTGGTCTGGGCTGCGCCATGACGCTCTCACCGACGGCCACGGCGCGCGGCTGGATCTGCACGCGCCGGAAAAGCGGCTGATCGGCACCTTGCAGGACACGGCCGCCACGCTGCTGGACGAATTTGGCGTCACGGTGGAAGGGACCCGGGTCGATGCCGGCGCGCTGGCGCCGGGGCTTGGCGCTGATGCGGGTGGTTTCGGTCGCTCGGCGGTCTCGCGCGGCTGCGACAAGCGCGAATTCATGGCTTCCGCCTATTGGGGCTGACCGGCGCCGGCACCGGTTTCCGAACGCCCGACCGCAGGGTGATTCGGGTCACGCCGCCCGCGATGCTTCGTCGCGGATCGCGAAAACCCTTGGCAGGACGGCATGATTCATGGAAGCGTCCCGACTCGTGGATAGCAGGAGGGGAGGAGATCCGATGATCCAGAAGATATTATGTCCGACCGATGGCACCGAACATTCCGATTTGGCCGTCGTCTATGCCGCGCAACTGGCGGCCCGATTCGGCGTGCCGATGACCATCTGCGTGGTCAATATCGCGCATGGCGGGGCGCGCGGCCCGGTCATCCATCACTGGACCGACAAGGAGATGGAGGAGAAGCTGGACCGCGCCACCGCGCTGGCCCAGCAGAACGGCGTGGCCGATCCGAAGCGCGTCGACATCGTCAGCCGCGAGGCCGCGGCCGGCATCGTTTCCTATGCCGAGGGCAATGGTTACGACCAGATCGTCGTCGGCACCGGCGACAAGCGCGGCCTGTCGCGACTGATGCTGGGCTCGGTCGCGGCCGATGTCATGGCCCGCGCCCATTGCACCGTGACCGTGGCACGCTAGGCCGCGGCCGGGCCGGCGTCCCGGCCTGACGACAACTCCATGAGATGACGACGAAAACACGCGCCCCGCGCCCGGTTCCGGCTGCGGGGCGCCTTGCCGTCCGGCGGGTGCGGCGGGCCGGATTCGGCAACTGATCGGCATTCCGCGGCAGAAGAAACTTGACAGATTGCCGCAGCACACGTTTCTTGGAGAGAAAAAAGTTTTCGACCGCAGAAACACTGGTGTTGTGGCCCGGCGCCGAAAGACCAACCAAAAAGCGGGCCTCTAGGGAGGAGAGAACGTGTCAGATCTGACAAGACGGATCGAGTCCATGCACCGGCGCGACATCGCCGTGGCCGTGGCATTCATCCTGGGACTTTGGTTCGCCATCATCTTCGTGGCGCTGGAAACCTGGGCGCTTGCGCCCACCGGTTCGGCGCGGACGATCCTGCTGATCGCGGGGGCGGTGGTGCTGCTGTTCAACTCGGCCGCCATCATGGCGATGCTGCGCCATTACCGCGAGGACCGCGACTTCATGTACGGGCTCGACATCCAGTTCCTGGACGAGGCCCGCGAGGCCAAGAGGGCGCTGCGCCATGGCTAGATATGTCGCCCCGGTCCAGGGCAAGGTGGGCCAGATCATCGACGTGATCGTGCTGCTGATCATGGCCATCGGCGCCCTGTACATTCCGCTGTGGCTCGGCCTGGCCGGGTCCGCGAAAACCCCCCAGCCCATTGAAAACCCGACCTGGGAAACGCTGGGCCAGAACCCGGCGATGGTCGAGCAGTGGCAGAAGCTCGGCTATGCCGACCCGGCCTCGGCGGCCGAACTGATCACCGCCCGTTTCGACTACAGCTTCTCGATCGGCGCGCTGGTCGTGATGATCGTGGTCATCGTTGGGTATTACGCGATCCTGCTGCGCTTTTCCGAAAAGGAATATCGCGACGTGATCGCCGAGAAGTTCGGCGAGTGAGGGCGAACATGGATCTGTGGAACTATCTGGAATACGCGGCCTGGGGTGCCTCGGCCCTGTTCGGGCTGTTCATCGTGCTCAACTGGATCAAGACCGACAGCACCTACAGCGAAGAGTTCCTGACCTCTTCGCGCGAAGGCGAGCTGGAGGCCCTGACCGAAGAACAACATCACCGGGGGTAACATGGCGCAGGCACAACAAACCGAACACGTCGGCCTTGCCCGGGTCCTCGGCCCCGCCCACGTCTGGGCGCTGGGGGTGGGCATCGTTCTGGTCGGCGAATACATGGGCTGGAACTTCTCGGTCGGCAAGGGCGGCGCCTATGCCGCGCTGATGGCCTGCTGGTTCGCGGGCATCCTCTACACCTGCGTGGCCATGATCGACAGCGAGGTGACATCGACCGTCGCCGCGGCCGGCGGGCAATATACCCAGGCCAAGCATATCGTCGGGCCGCTGATGGCCTTCAACGTCGGGCTGTATCTGGTCTTTGCCTATACGATGCTCGAGGCGGCCAATGCGATCACCTTCGGCTTCCTGGTCGATACGGTGGCGACGATGAGCGGGCATTCCGGCCTGGACCAGCGGCCGTTCATCATCCTGGCGATCATGTTTCTGGCCTGGCTGAACTATCGCGGCGTGCTGGCGACGCTGACCTTCAACCTGGTCATCACCGCCATCGCCTTCACCGCGGTGATCGTGCTGTTCCTGGCCACCTCGGGCGTGGTCGGCGTCAGCCCGCTGCGCCATGCCGAGCTGATGAGCGGCGCGGCCGCCATGCCCTATGGCTGGCTGGGCGTACTGGCGGCGATGCATTTCGGCCTGTGGTATTACCTCGGGATCGAGGGCACCACCCAAGCCGCCGAAGAGGTGCGCAGCCCGGCCCGGTCCCTGCCCTTCGGCACGCTGGCCGGGGTGATGACGCTGGCCATCGCGGCGACGCTGACCTGGTATGTGTGCTCGGGGCTGATGCCCTGGGAATACCTGGGCCAGGCCGGGGTGCCGCTCTTCGACGCGGCGCGGCTCTCGGGCTCGACCTTCCTGATGGTGTTCCTGGGCATCGGCACGATGTTCGCCACCCTGGCCTCGGCCAACGGCTGCATCAACGACGCCAGCCGCGCCTGGTTTGCCATGGCCCGCGACCGCTACCTGCCGGGCTGGTTCGGCGCGGTGCATCCGAAATACCGCACGCCCTATCGCTCGATCATCTTCCTGGTGCCGATCGCGCTGATCTTCGCCCTGGGCGCGCCGATCGATCAGGTCATCACTTTCTCGATCCTGTCGGGCCTGCTGGAATACACCTTCATGCCGCTGAACATCATCCTGTTCCGGCGCAAATGGCCGCTCGAGACCATCAAGCGCGGCTATGAGCATCCGTTCCACCCGCTGCCGGCCTTTGCGCTGCTGGCGCTGTGCGGCATGGCCTTCTTCGCGGTCTTCCTGGGCTATGGCACCCAGCTGGTCGCGATGATCGCCTTCTACATCGTCGTGTCGCTGTGGTTCCACTTCTGGCGCTACCGCTTCGTGAACCGGGGCGCGCAGTTCACCATGCCCTGGCCCAAGCCGAAGGGCTATTGACGATGCCGGCAGCAGCCTGGACTGCCGTCATCCTTGGCCTGGGGCTGGCCTGGCTGGCCCTGCGACTTTACACCGACGCGGGCCGGCGCCAAGCCGCCCGCGCCGGCTATTTCGACCTGGTGCTGCCGCAGATGCGGGCGGCGCGGCGGGCCTTCGCGCCCACCGGCTTCGCCCGGGTCTCGGGCCGCATCGCCGGGACCGAGACCGACCTGCAGGCGGTGCCCGACACGCTGACCTTCCGCAAGCTGCCGGCGCTGTGGCTTCTGGTCACGCAGCCCGGCCGCCTGCCGGTCGGGCAGCGCATCCACATGATGGCCCGGCCGCGCGGGATCGAGCCGTTTTCCGCCTTCGACCAGCTGCCGCACCAGACGCTGCTGCCCGAGGGCTTTCCCCATGACGCCACGCTGCGCAGCGAGACCGCGCTGAGCCCGGCCGAGGCGGCGCTGCTGTCGCGCCATCGCGCGATCTTCGACGATCCGCGCGTGAAGGAACTGGTGATCTCGCCCGCCGGGCTGCGCGTCACCTGGCTGGCCGACGAGGCCGAGCGCGGCCGCTACCTGATCTTCCGCGAAGCCGAGATGGGCCGCGCGCCGCTGGCGCCGCACAGCCTGGCGCCACTCTTGGAGGCGCTGGCCCGGCTGCGCCGCGACATCCTGGCCGATGCGGCGGCCGCTTCCGAACAAGCGAGATGCGCATGAATTCTCCGCCCAACCCCTATCTGGTGCTGGCCTTGGCCATCGTGCTGCCCGGCTCGGGCCAGGTCTGGAACCGCGAGCCGCTGCGCGGGCTGATCTTCCTGTTCTTCATGCTGCTGCTCGGCGGCTTTACCCTGAAGACGGCGGCGCCGGACGTGTCCTTCGTCGGCCAGTTCGCCGGCGGCTTCTTCGTCCATGCCATGGCGATCTTCGACGCCTACAAGCGGGCGCGCATCCGCCATGCGGTCTGGCAGCACGGCGCGGCCGGCCGGGCCTAGGAAAACACCGCCCGCACCGGGCTGCGCGACAGCGTGATCAGCCGTTCGCGCAGCCGCTGCGCCAGGGGCGACAGCGGCCGGCGCTTCAGGTCCAAAAGGTAATAGGCCGAGACCCGGATCTCGTGCGGGATCTGCAGCATGGCGAAGCCGGCCGAGACCGGCGGCCGGATCAGCAATTCGGCCACCTCCTCGGACATCGGCGCCACGGCGTCGCATTGCGCCAGATAGGCGATGGTCAGCAGAAGCGACGGGCTGTTGACGATGTTCTTCGGCTCGGCCAGCCCGACATCGGCAAAGGCCGCCAGCGCCGCCTCGCGGATCGGGGCGCCGCGGCTTTGCATGATCCATTCCTGTCCGGCAAGCTCGGTCAACGTGACGGCGGGCGCGCGGCTCAGCGGATGGCCGGCGCGGGTCAGGAAGGTCACCTTCTCGTCGCGCATCGGCAGGATGTTGAAATCCTGGCTGTCGAATTCCGGCAGGATGCGGGCCAGGACGAAATCCATCTCGCCCGCCGCGAGATGGCCCAGAAGCTCGCGTGAGGGCATCACGTCGACGGTGATGTCGGCATCGGGCGCGCTCTGCTTGATCTCGCGGATGGCCGAGACCAGGTAACCCACCGCCGGCCCGGTCACCGCGCCGACGCGCAGCGTGCCGCCGAACCCCTCGCGCAGCGCCCGCACGTCCGAGGCCATGCTGACCATCTCGCGCAGGATGACGCGGGCGCGGCGCAGCACGGCGCGGCCGATCTCGGTCGGCTCCATGCCCTTGGGCTGGCGCAGGAACAGCTGCGCGCCGACCTGGTTCTCGATCTCGGCCAGCATGCGCGAGGCGGCGGGCTGGGTCATGCCGACCGTCTCGGCGGCCAGCTGCAACTGACCATGCTCGGCGATCTGCTGGATCAGGCGCAATTGGGCCGGCTTCAGCATCAACCGGGCGGGAGGCAGAGACATGGCGGAATCGCTATTCAGGGGACGGGTCGCATGACCTTATCATCATGTCCCGGCCGGCGCCAAGCCTCAGTCCGGCCCCGCCTCGAAGGCGCGGGCGATCTCGGCCTCGGGGCAGCCATTGGCAAGCAGCGCCGCCAACAGGATGCGCGCCTGTCCGGGCCGCAGGATGCGGGCATGGATGGCCCCGGCCCGGCGCATGTCGTGGCCACCGCCGCCACCGCCATAGATCGGCGCCAGCAGCCCGCGCGGCACCCGGCTCGACACCACCACCGGCACGCCCTGCGCCCGGGCCCGGGCGATGGCCGCGACCAGTTCCGGCGTCGCATTGCCCGAGCCCATGGCCGAGATGACGATGCCCCGCGCCCCCGCGGAAAGGCTCGCATCCAGATGCAGCCCGTCGCTGCCGGGATGGGTGGCGACAATGTCGACGCGCAGGCCCGCGACCGGCGCCGGCAGGGCGCGGTCCAGAGACGGTTCCTCTTCGGCGGCGCGCTCGAAGGCTTCGGGGGAATCCGAGGCTTCCTTGTAAAGCCCCCAGGCCGGCAGCGCCCGGCCGCCGAAGACCAGCGACACCCCCCTGCCCGGCGCCATGGCCGCGCCGAGCGCATCGGCCAGGTTGCGCGGCCCGTCCGACTGCGGATGGTCGGCGGCGAATTGCGCGCCGGTGAACACCACCCGCTTCGCGGGCTGATGCTGGAGCTGGACCAGCAGCGCGGTTTCCTCCATCGCGTCGGTGCCATGCAGCACGACCACGCCGTCGATGGCCGGGTCGGCCAGCTGCGCGCCGACCGCGTCGCTGATCGCCTGCATGTCGGCCAGCGTCAGGCTGGCGGAATCCTTGGCCAGCACCTCGCGCGGGCGCAGCTCGACCTGCATCGGCGGCACCAGCGCCAGCAGGTCGCGGCCGCTGAGGCTGGGCCGGGCGGCGCCATCGGCACCGCGGCGGCTGGCAATGGTGCCGCCGGTCGCCAGCACCGCCAGCACCGGCGGGCTGCCGGTCATGGTCGCCGTGCCTTCGGCATGGGTGCGCATCATCCTTCCCCCTCGCTGGTCGCGGGCTGCCGAGGCGCGGGCACACGACCCGCGAACCTGTCTGACAGATTTACCGGATTAGCGGCAAGCCCTGCCCCGGGTCAAGCATGCTGGTATGGAAATATGCCGAAATCCGCCGTCGCACGCAGGAAAGTTGCCGCGGGACGGCCATCGCCGCAAGGATCGGGTTCAGGCGCCGCGAGGGGCCTGGCCGATGATCCAGGTCATCGCCTGCTCGACCTCGTCGAGATGCTCGCGCATCGCCGCCCGCGCCTCGTCCTCGGATCCGGCCGAGATCGCCTGCGCGATGCGGCGATGTTCGTCATTCGAGGTCACCCGGCGGTCCGCCATCAGGTTCACCAGTTCGGACTGCCGCATGAGCGCATCGCGGGAATCGGTGACGATGCGGGCAAAGACCGCATTCTGCGCCGCCTCGGCGATCAGGAAATGGAAATCGCTGTCCAGCCGCACCCATTTCAGCGCGTCCTCCTGGCGTTCCATGCTGTCGCAGAGCTGCATCAGCCGCGCCATCTGCTCGGGCGTGCGGCGCAGCGCGGCCCAGCCGGCGGCCGGGATCTCGATGAAGGGCCGGGCCTCGATCAGCTCGCGCGCCGAGTAATGGCCATAGGCCAGTTCCGGCGCCTGGCGGTCCGAGATCACGAAGCTGCCGCTGCCGCTGCGGCTGCGGGTCAGGCCCAGCGTCTGCAAGGAGCGCATGGCCTCGCGGATGATCGGGCGGCTGACGCCATAGCGTTCGGCCAGCTTGGCCTCGGAAGGCAAGCGGGTGCCGACCGGCAGCTGGCCGGCCAGGATGGCGCCTCTCAGATCCTCGAACACCGTTTCGGCGGCGTTTTTCCGACTGACCGGGCTTTTGTGTGTCAACCAATCAGCCACTTTGTTCATGGCGCCAATGTTGCACGTCCGGCGAAGCTGTCAAGCCATGGCTTTGACGGCGCTACCAATAAAACACTGCGGCCCCGACCAGTCCGAGCATCCCGGCGACCTGGGCCATGAAAATCAGGTGATAGAGTCTCATCCGCGACCTCCGCGACAGAAGATGGCGACAGATGGTCATGGTGCGGCGAGCGGTCGGCCTTGGGAAAGCCGCATTTGCGCCGATGAACATTTATCAACCGCGCGGACGGGGTTGCGGGCGGGGCGCGATCATGGCATCAGACCTGCGGCGGCGGCGAATGACCCAATGGCGCGATTCTGCGTCCGCTTTTCCCATATTCTGAGACATTACAGGTTTTCCGATGCGTGATCCCCTGTTCCGCATGGCCCTGCTGCTTGGCCTGCTTTCCGCCGTCGGTCCCTTCGCGATCGACATGTACCTGCCCGCGCTGCCCGAGGTGGCGAGCGATCTCGGCACCAGCGAGGCTGGCGCCGCGCTGACGCTGACCGCCTATTTCATCGTCTTCGGCATTGCGCAGATGATCTATGGCCCGCTGTCGGATGCCTTGGGCCGCAAGCCGCCGCTGGTGATCGGCGTCGCGATCTTCCTGGCCGCGACCATCGCCGCCAGCCTGGCGCCCGACATCGGCTGGCTGATCGCGGCCCGCGCCGTGCAGGGCCTGGGCGCCGCGACGCTGATGGCGGTGCCGCGCGCGGTGATCCGCGACATGGCGACCGGGCCCGCGGCGGCGCGGATGATGGCGGCGATTAT
This sequence comes from Paracoccus sp. DMF, assembly GCF_004407025.1. Classification (NCBI taxonomy): domain Bacteria; kingdom Pseudomonadati; phylum Pseudomonadota; class Alphaproteobacteria; order Rhodobacterales; family Paracoccaceae; genus Paracoccus; species Paracoccus sp. DMF. The sequence continues at coordinate 107,235 of NZ_SOKV02000010.1, read as the reverse complement.
GATCGTGATCTCGGTCTCGCCGATGCTGGCGCCGCTGACCGGCTCGGCGGTGATGGCCTGGGGCGGCTGGCGCGAGATCTTCGCGGTCCTGGCCGTCGCGGCCGCCGTCAGCCTGGGGCTGATCGTCTTTGCCCTGCCCGAGACGCTGGCCGTCGCGCAGCGCCGCCCGGTGCGGCTGGCCGAGATGCTGGCCGGCGCGCGCCGGCTGCTGGGCGACCGCCGTTTCCTGGGGCTGACGATGATCGGCGGCTTCGGCATGGCCAGCTTCTTCGTGTTCCTGGCCTCGGCGAGCTTCGTCTATACCCGGCAATACGGGCTCAGCCCGACCGGCTTTTCCCTGGCCTTCGCGGTCAATGCCATCGGCTTTTTCTCGGCCACGCAATTCGCCGGGCGGCTGGCCGAGCGTTTCGGGATGGAGCGGGTGATCTCGCTGGCGATCACCGGATTCGCGCTGGCGACTCTGCTGCTGTCTGCCGTAGTGCTGGCCGGGATCGACGCGCTGCCGGTGGTGGTCGCGGGGCTGTTTATCGGCAATGCCTGCCTGGGACTGGTGTTGCCGACGGCCATGGTGATGTCGCTGGACCCGCATCCCGACATCGCGGGGCTCGCCTCGTCGCTGGGCGGCACGGTGCAGATGCTGACCGGCGGGCTGATGATCGCCGTCACCGGGCCGCTTCTGGACAATACCGCGGCGACCATGGTGCCGGCCATCGCGCTGTGCGCGGTGCTGGCCTGGGTGGCGGCGGCGGCATCGCTGCCGCGGCTGCGCCTGCGCTAGCTGCGCGGCCGGGTTCTGGGTATTTGGAAAACAGAGAAAGCCGGGGCGCCGTTCCGTTGCGGCGCCCCGGTTCGTTCAGGCGTTCTGCAGCTCGCCCGCCTCGGGGTTCTGCAGCACGCTGCGGTCGGTCTGGCCGAGGATCTGCGAGGTCACCGTGCCCGCCGTCATCGAGCCCGAGACATTGAGCGCGGTGCGGCCCATGTCGATCAGCGGCTCGACCGAGATCAGGAGTGCGACCAGCGTGACCGGCAGGCCCATGGCCGGCAGCACGATCAGCGCCGCCAGGGTGGCGCCGCCGCCGACCCCTGCGACCCCGGCCGAGCTGAGCGTCACGATGGCGATGAGCGTCGCGATCCAGGCCGGGTCCAGCGGGTTGATGCCGACCGTCGGCGCCACCATCACCGCCAGCATCGCCGGATAGAGCCCGGCGCAGCCATTCTGCCCGATGGTCGCCCCGAACGAGGCCGAGAAGCTGGCGATGGTCTGCGGGATGCCCAGCCGGCGGGTCTGGATCTCGACGTTGAGCGGAATGGTCGCGGCGCTGGAGCGGCTGGAGAAGGCGAAGCTCAGCGCCGGGACGATCTTGCGAAAGAAGGTCAGCGGGTTCACCCCGGTCAGGGTCAGCAGCACGCCATGCACCACGAACATGATCGCCAGGCCGATATAGGAGGCGATGACGAACTTGCCGAGGTTCAGGATGTCGGCCGCGTTCGAGGTCGCCGCCATCTTGGTCATCAGCGCCATGACGCCATAGGGCGTCAGCCCCATGATCAGCCGCACCAGCTGGCCGATCCAGGCCTGCAGCATGTCGATCAGCGCCAGCAGGGCGTGACCCTTTTCCGCATCGCGCCGGACCAGCCGGATCGCCGCCACGCCCAGGAAGGCCGCAAAGATCACCACCGAGATGATCGAGGTCGGGTTCGCCCCGGTCAGGTCGGCGAAGGGGTTCTTCGGAATGAAGGACAGGATCAGCTGCGGCACGGTCAGGTCGGCGACCTTGGGGGCATAGGTCGATTCCAGCGCCGTCAGCCGCGCGGTTTCCGCCGCGCCCTGCGCCAGCCCCTCGGCGGTCAGCCCGAAGGTCAGCGACATGACCACGCCCACGAAGGCCGCGATCGCCGTGGTGCCCAGAAGCGTGCCCAGCGTCAGCGCCGAGATCTTGCCTAAGGCCGAGGCGTCGTGCAGCCGCGCCACCGCGCTGAGGATGGCGGCGAAGACCAGCGGCATGACCACCATCTGCAAGAGCTGCACATAGCCGTTGCCGACGATATTGATCCAGTTGATCGTGGTCTGCAGCGCCTCGGACTCGGTGCCATAGGCCAGTTGCAGGCCGATGCCGAACAGGGTGCCCAGCACCAGGCCGATGAAGACCCGCACCGACAGCGACAGATGCCCGCCCTGCAGGCGGGCCAGCGCCATGATCAGCGCGGCGAAGATTGCGAGGTTGATGAGAACGGATGCCATTTGCGCGCCTCCGGCAATTTGAGATTGTCCCGTTAAGCCACAATGCACGCCCGTCGTATAGAGGCGCCGGCGCAGGGCCGCTATGGCGCGGGTGCAGGGGCCGAGGGCCATTATACAGCAAAACTTGCGTCAGCTTTCGGAGATTGTTGATTATCGCAGCGCCCCGGCCGGGATAATCTGCCGCCGTGCCGGACGTGGGATCGGGTGCGAGACAGGCGGCCCCGGGCCAGGAAGGCAAGCGATGGAGCAGACCAGATCCGGCGACCGACCCCTGCTTCTGGGGCTGGTGGCGCTGGTCGGGCTGGCGCTGCGGCCCTTCCTGACCGGGCTCGGCCCCGTGGCGCCGAAGGTCGCGGCGACGACCGGGCTGGGCATGCAGGGCTTGGCGCTGCTGACCTTGCTGCCGGTCCTGCTGATGGGCGCCGGCGCCTTCTTCGGCCCGGCCTTGCAGGCCCGGCTGGGCGCGCGGCGCGCCACGGTGGCGGCGCTTCTGGTGCTGGCGGCCGGCTCGGCCCTGCGGCTGGTGGCGGGCTCGGGGACGCAGATGCTGGGCTCGGCGCTGCTTCTGGGCTTGGGCGCGGCGGTGGTGCAGGCGGTATTCCCGACCATCATCAAGCGCGAGTTTCCGCGCCGCATCAGCCTGGCCATGGGGGTTTACGCCTCGATGATGATGGGCGGCGGCGCCTTTGGCGCGCAGGTCGCGCCGCTGATCGCCGAGGCGAGCGGCAGCTGGCGGCTGGCGCTTGGCTGGCTGGCGCTGCCGGCGGCGCTGACCGCCTGGCTCGTGGCGCGGGTGCTGCCGCGCGACGCCCGCCCGGCGCGTGCCGCGACGGCGGCGGGGCTGCTCGGCTGGCTGCGCCTGCCCCGGGTCTGGCTGCTGATGGCCTGTTTCGGGCTGATCAACGGCGGATATTCGTCCTCGGTCGCCTGGCTCTCGCCGGCATTCCGCGAGCTTGGCTGGACGGCGGGCGCCAGCGGCGGGCTGCTGGCCGTGCTGGCGGTGGGCCAGGCGGTCGCGGCGCTGCTGATGCCGGTGCTGGCCGGGCGCCGCCCCGACCGCAGGCCCTGGCTTTGGGCCTGCCTCGCCGCTCAGGCACTGGGGTTTCTGCTGCTGGCGGTGCAGCCGCTGGCCGCGCCCTGGGCGACTGCCTTCCTGCTGGGCGCGGGCCTGGGCGGTTGCTTTTCATTGATGATGCTGGTGGCGCTGGACCACCTGCCCGACCCGGCCGGCGCCGGCGCCCTGGCGGCGCTGATGCAGGGCGGCGGCTTCCTGCTGGCGGCGGTGCCGCCCTGGATCCTGGCCCTGCTGCACGAGGCGCGCGGCGGTTTCGCCGCCGGCTGGCAACTGCTCCTGGCCGCGGTGCTGCTGGTCGGCCTGCTGGTCCTGCGGCTCGACCCGCGGGGCTATGGCACCGCCACGGCCATGGGCGCGGCCCGGCCCACCCCGGCCGAATGACCGAGATTTTCACGAGGAGGAGAAACCCATGCTGACCATCACCCGGCTCGACCAGCAGGACGCCCGGCGCCTGATCGAGGGCGCCGAGGCGCATTCGCGCCAGATCGGCGTGCCGATGTGCATCGCCGTGACCGACGAAAGCGGACATCTGCTGGCATTTTCGCGCATGGACGGCGGCAAGATCACCTCGGCCACCATCGCCATCGACAAGGCCTTCACCGCCGCCGCGGCCCGCAAGCCCACGCATGAATACGGCACCGCCAGCCAGCCGGGCGCCCCGGCCTGGGGCATCTCCTCGGCGCTTGGCGGCCGGCTGATGGTGGTTGCGGGCGGCCTGCCGGTGGAGCACGAGGGCCAGGTCATCGGCGGCATCGGCGTGTCCTCGGGCAGCCCGTCCCAGGACCAGTCCGTGGCCCAGGCCGGCATCGACCACTGGCGCAGCACCCAGGGCTGACGGCGCGGCGGGCGGGCCGCCGCCCGCTTGCACCCCGGCCGGAAAGCCGCTACCAGCGCGCCCTTTGCAGATCCTGGGGAACGCCATGGCAGAGACGCTGGCCATCGACTTCGGCACATCGAACTCGGCCGCCGCCGTGCTGCGGGACGGCCGGCCGCTGCGGCTCGCCATCGAGCCGGGGGCCGAGACCCTGCCCACCGCCGTCTTCTTCCCGGCGCGCGGCGGCGCCATGCGCATCGGCGAGGCCGCGACCGAGGCGCTGATCGCCGGCGCCGAGGGCCGCTATATGCGGGCGCTGAAAAGCGTGCTGGGCACCGAGCTTTTCCATGAATCGCGGCTGGTCGCCGGCCGGCGCCGCACGCTGGCCGAGATCGTCGCGGCCTTCCTGGCCGCGCTGCGCGAGCGGGCCGAGGCGGCGACGGGACGACGCTTTGCCCGCGCGCTCTCGGGCCGGCCGGTGCATTTCCACGCCGACCCGGCCAGCGACGCCCGGGCCGAGGCCGACCTGCGCGGCTGCTATCTGGCTGCCGGCTTCGCGCAGGTCGATTTCCTGCCCGAACCCGAGGCGGCGGCGCTGGCCAGCCATGGCCTCGGGCGCGAGGGCGAGCTGGGGCTGATCGTCGACATCGGCGGCGGCACCTCGGATTTCTCGGTGTTCCGCAGCCAGGGCGGCAAGGCGCAGATCCTGGCCAATCACGGCATCCGCCTGGGCGGCACGGATTTCGACCAGCAGGTCTCGCTGAGCCACGCCATGCCGGCGCTGGGACAGGGCGGCAGCCTGCGGCGCGAGATGGGCCGGGGCCTGTTGCCGGTGCCGAACGCGGTCTATGTGGATCTGGCGACCTGGGCGCGCATCCCCTTCCTCTATACGCCCGAGACCCGGCGCATGGCGGCCGGGATGGCGCGCATGGCGCTGGACCGGCCGGGGATGGATCGGCTGGTCGCGGTGCTGGACGAGGAACTGGGTCATGAACTGGCCTTCGCGGTCGAGCGCGGCAAGATCGCGGCCAATTCCGGCGCCGAGGCCGGCATCGCCATGGGCTTCATCGAGCCGGGGCTGGCGCGGGCCATCACGCCCGAGACGCTGGAGGCGGCACTGTCGGCCAACCGCCATGCGCTGGCCGAGGCCGCGGCCGAGACGCTGCGCCTGGCCGGCGTCACGCCCGGCCAGATCGGCAGCGTGGTGCTGGTCGGTGGCTCCAGCCTGATGGGCCTGGTCGCGGACGAGGCCCGGCGGCTTTGCCCGGGCGCCAGCCAGCTGCGCGCCCAGGCCTTTACCGCCGTGGTCGACGGGCTGGCGCTGGCGACGGCGCGTTAGCGCTTCGGCTTGCCCTTGGGCCCGGGCTTGGCGCCGGCTTTCGGCGCGGCCTTGAAGCCGGGCTTCGGCCCATCGCGGAACGGCTTGCCCTCGGCCTTGTGCGACTTGAAGCCGACAGCGCGCCGCGGCCGGGCCTCGGCACCGTCGCGCTCTTCGCGCGCCGGCCCGCCATGCGACCGGGATCCGGCCGCGCGCGGCGCCGCGGGCGCACCCTTCTGCGCCTGCTTCTTCTCGGCGCTCCAGCGCGCCTTGCGCACCGGCGCCTCGGCAGGCTCGGCCTCGGCCGCGGGCCGCGGCGCCACATCGGCCGGGTCCAGCAGGGCCGGGCGCTTTTTCGGCGCAGGCCGTTCCACCGGCTGCGGCCGGGGCGTTTCGGCATAGGCGGCCCGCTCGCCGCCCTGCCCGCGATGCGGCTTCTTCTCGCGCGGCGCCTGATCTTCTCTGTTTTCCAAATACCCCTGCCGAGGCTTCCGCTCGCGCGGCGCCGCCGGCTCGAACACCGGCTCGCCCTCGATGCGGCGCATGGTCAGGCCCGGCTCCAGCTCGGCCCGCTCGCCGAACTGGCCCGCGACCGCCGCGGCGATCTGCACGAAGGTCTGGTCGGTCTTCACGCGGATCGCGCCGATCTCGTCGCGGGTGATGCCGCCGGTCTCGCAGATCTTCGGCAAGAGCCAGCGCGCCTCGGCCCGGCCGGAATGGCCGACCGACAGGATGAACCAGACCGAGGGACCGAATTCGCCGCGCTCGCGCGGGGCGGTGGGCGCGGGGCCGGCGCTTTCGGACAGCTCCTCGGGCGTCGGGCGGCCTTCGCGCCACAGCCGCAGGAAGGCGGCCGCGACCTGCTCGGGCCCGAACCGCTCCAGCAGCGCGCCGGCCAGCGCCGCATCCTCGCCCGGCGCCTGGTTCAGCCCGGGATGCTCCAGCATGCGCTGGTCGTCCTGGGCCTGCACCTCGTCGGCCGAGGGCGCCTTGCCCCATTCCGCCACCAGCTTGGCGCGCTGCAACAGCCGCTGCGCCCGCTTGTATTCCGAAGACGGCACGATCAGCACCGAGGTGCCCTTGGCCCCGGCCCGGCCGGTGCGGCCCGAGCGGTGCAGCAGCGTGTCGGGATTGGTCGGCAGGTCGGCATGGATCACCAGTTCCAGCCCCGGCAGATCGATGCCGCGCGCGGCCACGTCGGTGGCGATGCAGACCCGGGCGCGGCCGTCGCGCAGCGCCTGCAGCGCATGGCTGCGTTCCTGCTGCGACAGCTCGCCCGACAGCGCCACGACCTTGAAGCCGCGATTGCCCATGCGCGCCAGCAGGTGGTTCACATTGGCGCGGGTCTTGCAGAAGATGATGGCGCGGCTCGCCTCATAGTAACGCAGCGTGTTGAAGATCGCGTGCTCGCGGTCGCGGGTCTGGACCGAAAAGGCGCGGTATTCGATGTCGCCATGCTGGCGCGCCTCGCCCTGGGTCTGGATGCGCAGCGCATCGCGCTGGAAATCGCGGGCCAGCGCCTCAATGGCCGGCGGCACGGTGGCCGAGAACATCAGCGTGCGGCGTTCCGCCGGCGCCGCGCCCAGGATGAACTCCAGGTCCTCGCGGAAGCCCAGGTCCAGCATCTCGTCCGCCTCGTCCAGCACGGCGGCGCGCAGGCCCGACAGGTCCAGCGAGCCGCGCTCGATATGGTCGCGCAAGCGGCCGGGGGTGCCGACGACGATCTGGGCGCCGCGCTCCAGCGCCCGGCGCTCGTTGCGATAGTCCATGCCGCCGACGCAGGTCGCGATCTGGGCGCCGGCGTAAAGCCAGGCCAGCTCGCGCGCGACCTGAAGCGCCAGTTCGCGCGTCGGCGCGATGGCCAGCGCCAGCGGCCGGTCGGCGACGGGCAGCGCCTCGCCATCCAGGATGTCGCTGGCCATGGTCAGGCCGAAGGCCACGGTCTTGCCCGAGCCGGTCTGGGCCGAGACCAGCAAATCGCGGCCCCGCGCCTCAGGCGCCAGCACCGCCTGTTGCACCGAGGTCAGGCTGGCATAGCCCTTGGCCGCCAGCGCCGCGGCCAGGGGCGCGGCAATATCATAGTCGTTCATGTTCTTCGCCAGAAAGGGGATGCGGGTCGCATCCGGGTGACGGCACCATTCCCCTTTGCGGCCGGGCCCTCCACGGCCCGCCGGCCCGGAACGCGGAGCCAAGCCGCCCGCCTAGCGCGTCCGGACCCGCGAGTCAAAGCGTATTCGGCCCGCCCGACCCGGCGTCACGGCCGCGGTCCCGGGCCAGGCTGCGGCGGATCTCGTCCAGAAACAGGCGCAGCGCCGGCACCGGGTCGTCGTGGTGATAGACGATATAGACCTCCGAGATCGGCGGATCGGGCCGGATCGGCAGAAAGCTCAGCGGACCCGAAGTCAGCCGGGCGATGCCCGCCGGCACGATGCTGACGCCGAAGCCCGCGACGATCAGGCTGGGGATCGACTGCGCATCGACCACCTGCTGCGACACCCGCGGCCGATAGCCCGCGGCGACGATGCAGGCCATGACATAGGCGGCGAAATCCGAGCTGTCGGGGCGCAGCACCACATGCTGGTCCTCGCGCAGGTCCTGGATCGAGACGCAGGTGCGCCCCGCAAGCCGGTGGTCGCTGCGCACCAAGGCCACCATCTCTTCGCGCCAGCCGTATTCATGCGCCAGTTCCGGATCGCGCGGCACCGAGCGGTTGAAGCTGACGTCGGTGCGGCGGCTGAGGATCTCGCTGATCTGGACGGTCGGTGACTGCTCGTGCACCCGCAGCGTGATTCGCGGGTGCGCCTTGGCGAAACGGGCCAGCAGCTCGGCCAGCTCGCCGCGCAGGATCGATCCGGTCGCGCCGATTTCCAGCATCCCGTCCTGGCCCTGCTGAATTTCGCGAATCTCCTGCAGGCTGCGCTCGTATTGGTCCAGGATGGTGCGCGCCCGTTGCAGGAACACCTCTCCGGCCCGGGTCAGGGCGACGCGGCGGCTGGTGCGGCTGATCAGCTCGGCGCCGACTTCGCGCTCAAGTGTCTGAATCTGCGTGCTGAGCGGTGGCTGCGACATATGCAGGCGCTTGGCCGCGCGGGTATAGTTCAGCTCTTCGGCCAGCACCACGAAACAGCGCAATTGGCGTATTCTCATATCGTCACCCTATAGATACCCTGTAAATCGATATTAGACACACAGGTGACATTTCACCAAGAATTCCAGTATCGGGCGGCCGGAAAAGCGCCGCCGGTCGCAGGGAGGAACGACATATGCCGAATTGGTCCCGGTCCTTGTTTGGACAGGTCTGCGTGGCGCTGGTGCTGGGGATTGCCGCCGGCTTCTTCGCGCCCGAATTCGCCGCCAAGATGAAGCCGCTGGGAGACGGTTTCATAAAGCTCATCAAGATGCTGATCCCGGTCATCGTCTTCTGCGTCGTGGTGCATGGCATCGCCGGCGCGGGCGACCTGAAGAAGGTCGGCAAGGTCGGCGTGCGCGCCATCATCTATTTCGAGGTCATCACCACCATCGCCCTGACCCTGGGCCTGGCCATCGCCTATCTGTTCGGGCCGGGCCACGGCATGAACATCGACGTCAGCACGCTGGACGCCTCGGCGCTGTCGGCCTATGTCGACCGCGCGCATGAGGTCAGCGACGGCGGCACCATCGCCTTCCTGATGAAGCTGATCCCGACCACCATGGTCAGCGGCTTCGCCGAGGGCGACGTGCTGCAGGTGCTGCTGGTCTCGGTGCTGTTCGGCTGCGCGCTGTCGCTGGTCGGGCCGCGGGGGGCGCCGCTGCTGGGCATGATCGAGCTGGTCGGCGACACCACCTTCAAGATCATGTCCTTCATCGTCCGGCTGGCGCCGCTGGGCGTGTTCGGCGCCATCGCCTTCACCACCGGCAAATACGGCATCGCATCGCTGGCGCAGCTGGGCTCGCTGGTCGCGCTGTTCTACGTCACCATCGCCATCTTCGTCTTCGTGGTGCTGGGTCTGGTGATGCGGGTCGCGGGCTTCAGCATCTTCAAGCTGCTGCGCTACCTGCGCACGGAAATCGGCATCGTCGCCGGCACGGCATCCAGCGACTCGGTGCTGCCGCAGACCATGCGCAAGCTGGAACACCTGGGCATCAAGGACTCGACCGTGGGCCTGGTGGTTCCGACCGGCTATTCCTTCAACCTGGACGCCTTCTCGATCTACCTGACGCTGGCCGCCGTCTTCATCGCCCAGGCGACGAACACGCCGCTGGCGACGGGCGATCTGCTGGCGATCCTGGGCGTGGCGCTGATCACCTCGAAGGGCGCGCATGGGGTTCCCGGCTCGGCCATCGTGATCCTGGCCGCGACGCTGGCCGCGATCCCGGCCATCCCGGCCATCGGCCTTGTGCTGGTGCTGTCGGTGGACTGGTTCATGGGCATCGCCCGGGCGCTGGGGAACTACCTGGGCAATTGCGTCGCCACCGTGGTCGTCGCCTCGTGGGTCGGGGACATCGACCGCGACCGCGCCCGCCGGGTGCTGGACGGCGAGGACATGCCGACGCTGGACATCCTGGACGAGGACACGCCCGTCTCGAACACCGTGCCGCAGCACGGCTAGAGGTCTCTCGCGCTGCGGGACGGGTCGCGCGACACCGGCCCTCCCGCGTCGCCGAGACGACGGCCTGCGCCTTCCCTCCCGAGGGCGCAGGCCTTTTCGCGTCAGCCCACCAGCAGGCCGATCAGCGCCTGCATGGCGCGGGTGCAATGCCGCCGCGGATCGGTCAGCAGCGAAAACGGCCGCTCGGCCCCCGGCAGCGGCAGGCTGCGGATGCGCCCGGCGGCCGCCGCCGTCTCGACCGCGCGATGCGACAGCGCGGCCAGCCGGCGGCTGGCGGCCACCGCGCTCAGCACCGCTTCGTTCGAGGGCAGGTCCAGCGTCTCGGGCAGGTCGGCGACCGACAGTCCCTGCCCCGCCAGCCAATGCTCGAAGGCCGAGCGCGTGCCCGAGCCCGGCTCGCGCAAGACCCAGGGGCAGGCGGCAAGCTGCGCCAGCGGCGCCTCGGTCAGTCCCGCCCAAGGGTGGTCCGCCGCCATGACCAGCACCAGCCGGTCCCGCGCCACCACCTGAAGATGCAACCCGCCATGGGCGACCTCGCCTTCGACCAGGCCGATGTCGGCCGCGCCCTCGGCCACGGCATCGGCAACCTGCGTGGTATTGCCGACCGTCAGCCGCAGTTCGATGCCCGGATGCAGGTCGCGCAGCGCCACCAGCCGGGGCGGCAGCCAATAGCTGGCGACGGTCTGGCTGGCATGCAGGCGTAGCCGGCCGCGCGGTTCGCGCGCCAGATCCTCCAGCACCATCTCGGCGGTCTCGGCCCGGTCGAGCACGGCACGGGCCTCGGCCATGAAGGCGGTGCCGGCATCGGTCAGCACGATGCGCCGGCCGACGCGGTCGAACAGCCGCACGCCATGGCGCGCCTCCAGCGCCGAGATCGCGGCGCTGACCGCGGATTGGGTCAGGCCCAGGACCTCGGCCGCGCGGGTGACATGCTGGCGCTCGGCCACGGCCAGGAAGATGCGGAGCTGTTCCAGGGTCATGCCCGATACATAAGTCAAATCGAACGATCTGACAAATATAATGCGATGGAATGATAAGCGTTCGGGAACCATGTTCCGCCGTGAAGGCAAAGGAGCGGAATCATGTCCCAGATGGATCATGCACAAAGCGGAACCCCGGGTTTCGTCACCTGGTTTGCGGCGACCCTGCCGGGGCTGGGGCTGACCTTCGGCATCGCGGTGGCAGCCATGGCAGTTCAGCGCCTGTCGGGCACCCCGGCGCTCAGCCCGCTGGTGGTGGCCATGGTGCTGGGCATCGCGGTCCGCAACCTGATCGGCACGCCTGCGGTGGCGCAGCCGGGGATCACCTTCTCGCTGCGGCGGATCCTGCGCCTGGCCATCGTGCTGTTGGGTTTCCAGCTGACGCTGGCGCAGCTGCGCGCCGTCGGCCTTCCGGGGCTGGCGGTGATCTCGGTCACGCTGGCCGCGACCTTTCTGTTCACCAAATGGGCCGGCCGGGCGCTGGGGGTCGAGCGGCGGCTGGCCGAGCTGATCGCCGCCGGCACCTCGATCTGCGGCGCCTCGGCGGTGATCGCGACGAATACCGTCACCCGCGGCGCGGACGAGGACGTGGCCTATGCCATCGCCTGCGTCACCGTCTTCGGCTCGCTGTCGATGATCGCCATGCCGGTACTCGGCAGCCTGATGGGCATGGATGCGGCGCATTACGGCATCTGGACCGGCGCGACCATCCACGAGGTGGCGCAGGTCGTCGGCGCCGGCTTCCAGCACGGGGCCGAGGCCGGCCAGGCCGCCACCGTCGCCAAGCTGAGCCGGGTGATCCTGCTGGCGCCGATGATCCTGACGCTGGGTGCGCTGGCCCGCCGTCGCGGCGGCAGCGCCCATGGCAGCGCGCCCACGCCCTGGTTCGTGCTGGGCTTCATCGCCGTGGTGCTGCTGAACAGCGCCCTGCCGCTGCCCGAGGGCGCCAAGGCCCAGGTCGTCACCCTGACCTCGTCCCTGCTGACCGTGGCGCTGGCCGCGATGGGGCTGGAAACCGACCTGCGCAAGCTGCACGCCAAGGGCATCCGGCCGCTGGCGCTGGGGGCGCTGGCCTGGCTTTTCATCTCGGGCCTGGGACTTGCCCTGGTCGGGCTGGTCTGAGCCATTGATCGCGCGGGCCGGCGGCCCTAGGTAGAAAGCGACCCTGCCGACCGGAGCCGCCATGCAGCCCGCCGACACCCGCCCGATGACCCGGCGCGAAACCGAGGTGCGCCGCTTTGCCCGCGCGCGCTTCGGCTTGCGCGGCACCTTGGCGCTGCATCGCCACGCGCTGGGGCTGGACCTGTTGCGGGCGCCGGTCAATGTCATGCTGTCGCCGGTCTTCCTGCTGACGCGGCTGGCGCCGCCGCTGTTGCGCCGCTTGGGCGCCACGCGGGCGGCCGGTTGGATGGCGCGGCGGCGGATCTTCCTGCCCTCGGACCTGTCGCACCATATCGCGCAGGACCTGACGGGTTTCATCGCTGCGCTGGACGCCCAGGGGCTGGGCCCGCGGGCCCCGCCCGAGGCCGTCGCCCGCGCCACGGCCGACTATGCCGAGACGCGCAATGCCGTGTCCGAGATCACCACCTCGATCCTGGTGCTGCTGGCGGGGCTTTTGCTGTTTCACCGTGCGACGCCGGGCGTCATCTCGCTGGCCGTGCCGCTGGCCGACATGCGGGCGCAAAGTCAGGCGATCCAGGATTTCGCGCTGGGAAGCTGGGCCGGCGGGCTGTGGTACGGCATCTTCCCGCGCGAGCTTTCCACGCTCGAAGTGATCGCGACCGGGTTCGGGCTGGCGGTGCTCGCCTCGGTGCTGACGACCTTCGCCGGGCTGATCGCCGACCCGCTGCAACTGGCCGCGGGCACGCACCGGCGCCGGATCATGCGGCTGCTTGCGCGGCTCGACCGCGCCGCCGAGGCGCCGGCGCTGGAGCGCGAGCACCTGCTGGCCCGGCTGGGCGACCTGACCGATGCCTGCCTGAGCCTGTGGCGCAGCCTGAAGGGCTAGACCTTGCAGATAGAATTGCCGCCATCGGCCAGCATCGCCGTGCCGGTGACGAAGCTCGCGTGGTCGGACAGCAGGAACAGCGCCGCGCGGGCGATCTCCTCGGGCCGGGCCATGCGCTTCAGGGCATGCAGGCCGGCGATGAAATCCGCCGTGTCGGGGTTGGTCGCGGCATCGCCCGCCATCTCGGTCAGGGTGCCGCCGGGCAAGAGCGCATTGGCGCGGATGCGCTCTGGGCCGTAATCCACCGCCAGCGCCTGCACCAGCCCGATCAGCCCGGCCTTGGCCGCGGCATAGCCGCCCATGCCCGGCAGCACCGCGGTATGGCCGATGAAACTGCCGGTAAAGACCAGCGCGCCCCCGCCCCGCGCCAGCAGCGCCGGCACCTGCGCCCGCGCGGCCAGGAAGGCGGCGGTCAGGTTGGTGGCGATCAACCGCTGCCATTCCGCGTCCGGGATCTCGTGCACCCGCGCGCCCGAGCCGATCTGCCCGGCATTGTTGAAGGCGCCGTCGAGCCCGCCGAAGCGCTCCTGCGCCAGCGCGACCAGCGCCTCGGCATGGCCGGGCGCCGTGACATCGCCGGCCAGCACCGCGACGCGGCCCGCGCCTTGATCGATTCGGGCTGCGAGGTCGGCAAGCCGATCCTCGCGCCGGGCCGAGATCACCAGCCGCGCGCCCTCGGCCGCGAAGATCTGCGCCGCGGCCGTGCCGATGCCGCTGGAGGCGCCGGTGACGATGAAGGTCTTGTCCTTGAGCAGCATCCTGCTTTTCCCTTGCTTGTTGCGGGGCCAGCATGGGCCGGGGCCTGAAGCGGAACACCCGGTTTCTTGCGCCGGTAACCGGGTGTTCGCGTTAAGGTCCCGCATGCGGGTAATTGTCCACAGGGACACCATATCTCTGTGGATACCCCCGGAACCGACACTATATGTGGTTGACGACCGGGCGCGCTCATGGCTTACTGGGCGGGTCATGGTTAATCCGGTTTCGGCCGGGAGACGAAGAGGGAAGCCGGTGCGAATCCGGCACTGCCCCCGCAGCTGTAAGCGGTGAGCGACGCTGGAACGCCACTGGGAAACCGGGAAGGCCAGCCGAGCCGAGACCTGCGAGTCAGAAGACCTGCCATGACGCTGAAAGGACGACACCGTGCGGCGGGCGCGGGGCTTGATCGGCGCGATGGCCTGGCCATCGGCCCGGCCCTGTGCTGCCCACAGCAATAAAAGGAGCAGAGGCATGTCCATCACCGTTTATTCCAAGCCCGCCTGCGTGCAATGCACCGCCACCACCCGCGCCCTGGATGCGCGCGGCCTGGACTATCACCTGGTCGACCTGACCGAGGATGACGCGGCGATGGAACTGGTCACCTCGCTGGGCTATCGCCAGGCGCCGGTCGTCGTCGCCGGCGAGGCGCATTGGGCCGGCTTCCGTCCCGACATGATCGGCCGCCTGTCCTAAGGCCATGGCCGGCGGGGGCGATCTGGTCTATTTCTCCTCGGCCTCGGGGAATACGGCGCGTTTCGCGGCACGGCTGGGCCTGCGCGCCCTGCGTGTCCCGATCTCGCCCAAGGACGCGATGCCGGCGCCGGCCCGGCCCTATGTGCTGATCTGCCCGACCTTTGCCGATGGCGAAGGGCGCGGGGCTGTCCCGAAGCAGGTCATCCATTTCCTGAACGATCCCGACCGCCGCGCCGGCTTGCGCGGCGTCATCGCCACCGGCAACCGGAATTTCGGGGCGACTTACGCCTTGGCCGGCAGGGTGATTTCTGACAAGTGCAACGTCCCCGTGCTGTATCGATTCGAGCTGGCGGGGACTGATCTGGACATTTCCCGCGTGCTGGCGGGGCTCAACAAATTCTGGGGGACGGAATGCTTGACGATGGCGTAAAGGCCGAGCTCGACTATCACGCGCTGAACGCGATGCTGAACCTTTACGATGCCGACGGCCGCATCCGCTTCGACGCGGATCGCAAGGCCGCGCGGCAGTATTTCCTGCAGCATGTCAACCAGAACACGGTGTTTTTCCACAACCTCGACGAGAAGCTGCGCTATCTGGTCGACGAGGGCTATTACGAGCCCGAGGTGCTGGACCAGTATTCCAAGAACTTCCAGCGCGCGATCTGGGATGCCGCCTATCAGAAGAAGTTCCGTTTCCCGACCTTCCTGGGCGCGTTCAAGTATTACACCAGCTATACGCTGAAGACCCGCGACGGCCAGCGCTACCTGGAACGCTATGAGGACCGCGTGGTCATGGTCGCGCTCGCGCTGGCGCGCGGCGACGAGGGCCTGGCCATGCGCTTCATGGAGGAGATCCTGTCGGGCCGCTTCCAGCCGGCGACGCCGACCTTCCTCAATGCCGGCAAGAAGTCGCGCGGCGAGCTGATCTCGTGCTTCCTGCTGCGGCTGGAAGACAACATGGAGTCGATCGGCCGCTCGATCAACTCGGCGCTGCAGCTGTCGAAGCGCGGCGGCGGCGTGGCCTTGATGCTGACCAACCTGCGCGAGGCCGGCGCGCCGATCAAGGGCATCGAGAACCAGTCCTCGGGCGTGATCCCGGTGATGAAACTGCTGGAGGATTCGTTCAGCTATGCTAACCAGCTGGGCGCGCGTCAGGGCGCGGGCGCGGTCTATCTGAACGCGCATCACCCCGACATCCTGCGCTTCCTGGATACCAAGCGCGAGAACGCCGACGAGAAGATCCGCATCAAGACGCTGAGCCTTGGCGTGGTGATCCCGGACGTGACCTTCGAGCTGGCGAAGCGCAACGAGGACATGTACCTGTTCTCGCCGCATGACATCCAGAAGGTCTATGGCGTGCCCTTCTCGGAAATCTCGGTGACCGAGAAATATGCCGAGATGGTCGACGACAAGCGCATCAAGAAGCGCAAGATCAACGCGCGCGCCTTCTTCCAGACCCTGGCCGAGATCCAGTTCGAAAGCGGCTATCCCTATATCATGTTCGAGGACACGGTGAACCGCGCCAACCCCGTGCATGGCCGCATCACCATGTCGAACCTGTGCAGCGAAATCCTGCAGGTCAACGAGGCCAGCGAGTTCAACGAAGATCTCAGCTATGCCCACCTGGGCACTGATATTTCTTGCAATCTCGGCTCGCTGAACATCGCCGCGACCATGGACGGCCCGGACCTGGGCGCCACCGTCGAGGCGGCGATCCGGGCGCTGACCGCGGTGTCGGAAATGTCGGCCATCGACGCCGTGCCCTCGATCCGGCGCGGCAATGACGAGGCCCATGCCGTGGGCCTGGGCCAGATGAACCTGCACGGTTTCCTGGCGCGCGAGCGCATCCATTACGGCAGCCCCGAGGGGGTCGAATTCACCTCGGTCTATTTCGCCGCCGTGGCCTATCACGCCATCCGCGCCTCGAACCTCTTGGCGCAGGAGCATGGCAGCACCTTCAAGGATTTCGAGAAGTCGAAATACGCCGACGGCTCGTTCTTCGACAAATACACCGAGCGCGACTGGCTGCCGACGCTGCCGGACGTCGAGCGGGTGTTCGAGAATGTCACCCTACCCACGCGCGAGGATTGGGCGGCGTTGAAGGCATTGGTCATGCAGCACGGGCTTTACAACCGCAACCTGCAGGCGGTGCCGCCGACCGGCTCGATCAGCTATATCAACAATTCGACCAGCTCGATCCACCCGATCGTCGCCAAGATCGAGATCCGCAAGGAAGGCAAGATCGGCCGGGTCTATTACCCCGCCGCCTTCATGTCGAACGAGAACATCGAGTTCTATCGCGACGCCTATGAGATCGGCCCCGAGGCGATCATCGACACCTATGCCGCCGCGACCGAGCATGTTGACCAGGGCCTGTCGCTGACGCTGTTCTTCCCGGCCGAGGCGACGACGCGCGACATCAACCGCGCCCAGATCTATGCCTGGAAGAAGGGCATCAAGACGATCTATTACATCCGGCTGCGCCAGACCGCGCTGGAAGGCACCGAGGTGCAGGGCTGCGTGTCCTGCACGCTGTGATCGGCCGTAGCGGTGGGGGCTGTCTGCCCCCACACCCCCGAGGATATTTGCACAAGAAAGAAAGGTTCTTCGGATGAAGGATCACGCGCTCCAGGCTCCCTTGCGGGCGATCAACTGGAACCGGCTGGAGGACGAGAAGGACCTGGAGGTCTGGAACCGGCTGACCGTCAACTTCTGGCTGCCCGAGAAGGTGCCGCTGTCGAATGACGTGCAGAGCTGGGCCACGCTGCGCCCGGCCGAGCGCGAGTTGACCATCCGGGTTTTTACCGGGCTGACGCTGCTCGACACGGTGCAGAACACCATCGGCGCGCCTTCGATGATGCCCGATGCGCTGACGCCGCATGAGGAGGCGGTGCTGTCGAACATCAGCTTCATGGAGGCGGTGCATGCGCGGTCCTACAGCTCGATCTTCTCGACGCTGTGCCTGACCAAGGAGGTGGACGAGGCCTTTCGCTGGGCCGAGGAGAACCCGCATCTGCAAGCCAAGGCCCGCACCATCGTCGAGAAATACGCGGCCGGCGCCGATCCCTTGAAGCGCAAGATCGCCTCGGTCTTCCTGGAGAGCTTCCTGTTCTATTCGGGCTTCTATCTGCCGATGTACTGGTCCTCGCGCGCGAAGCTGACCAATACCGCCGACCTGATCCGCCTGATCATCCGCGACGAGGCGGTGCATGGCTATTACATCGGCTACAAATACCAGCGCGGGCTGGAGAAGCTGGGCGCCGAAAAGCAGCAGGAGCTGAAGGATTTCGCCTTTTCGCTGATCTTCGACCTTTACGAGATCGAGTCGCGCTATACCGCCGAGCTTTACGACGGCATCGGCCTGACCGAGGACGTGAAGGCCTTCCTGCATTACAACGCCAACAAGGCCTTGCAGAACCTGGGTTATGAAGCGCTGTTCCCGCCCGCCGCCTGCGAGGTGAACCCGGCGATCCTGGCCGCGCTGTCGCCCGACAGCGAGAACCATGACTTCTTCAGCGGCTCGGGCTCATCCTATGTCATCGGCAAGGCGGTCGCGACCGAGGACGAGGACTGGAACTTCTAGGCTGCGGCCCGGGCGCGGCGCTGCGCCACGGCCGAGCAGACCAGCAGTTGCGTCATGTGATAGATCATCACCGGCAGCACGGTCGCCCCGACCGTCGCCGCCGGGAAGATCGCATAGGCGATGGGCAGCCCCGAGGCGAGGCTTTTCGTCGAGCCGCAGAAGAACAGCACCGCCTGGTCGGCCGGCGGCAGGCGGCAGGCGCGGCCGGCGGCGGTCATGATGCCCATGGCCAGCGCCAGGAGCAGCGCCACCACCAGGAAGCACAGCACCAGCCCCGAGGCCGGGATGCTGGACCAGATCCCCGCGACCGTGCCGGCGCCGAAGGCGGAATAGACGATGAGCAGGATCGAGCCGCGGTCCACGATCATGGTCAGGAACCGGTGGCGCTGGACGAAGCTGCCGATCCAGGGCCGCAGCACCTGCCCGACCACGAAGGGCAGCAGGATCTGCAGCGCGATCTTCTGCACCGCCTCGAAGCTGACGGCCGCGCCCTCCTGGTGCAGGATGCGCGCGACCAGCAGCGGCGTCAGCACCACCCCGACCAGGTTCGAGACCGAAGCGGCGCAGATCGCCGCCGGGACATTGCCGCGCGCGATCGAGGTGAAGGCGATCGAACTCTGGATCGTTGAGGGCAGCACCGCCAGGAACAGCAGGCCCAGCGTCAGTTCCGGGCCCAGCATGCCGCCGAACACCGCCGCCAGCGCCAGGCCCAGCAGCGGGAACAGCGCGTAGGTCGCGGCGAAGGTCAGCCCCTGCAAGCGCCAATTCAGCATGCCGGCGCGGATCGAGGCCGGGTCCAGCTTGGCGCCGTAAAGGAAGAACAGCAGCACCACCGCCCACCAGGTCGCAAGCCGCAGCGCCTCGGCCGCCATGCCGCGGGCCGGCAGCAGCAGTCCCAGCGCCACGGTGGCCAGCAGAAGCAGCATGTAGGTGTCGATGCCGATGCGTTTCAGCGCGTTCATGGCGGTCCCCGTGGCTGGCGTTTCGGCGGTTCTGGACCACATGGCCGCCGGATACAAGCAAGCCGGGGATCAGTCGAAGCCCTGTTTCAGCACCACCATGGTCGAGGTCTCGGCCACCGCCGGGATGCGTTGCAGCACGTCGCGGATGAAATGGCCAAGCGCGTCGATGTCCCGGACCTGCACCCGCAGCATGTAGTCGATATTGTTGCCGGTGACGAGAAAGCAGGCCATGACCTCGGGCCGGCCGCGCAGGGCGGCGAGAAACTCCGCGCTGCCCTCGGCGCCGCTGCGCGCCAGGCGCACCGCGATCAGCACGCTGACATTCAGCCCCAGCGCGCGGGGGTCGATCTGCGCGGCATAGCCGGTGATGACGCCGGCCTCCTCCAGCCGCCTGACCCGGCGGCCGCAGGGCGTGGGCGACAGGCCGACCCGCTCGGACAGGTCGAGAATCGAGATCCGCCCCTCGGCCCGCAGATGGGTCAGGATGCGGTGGTCGATGGCGTCGAGCTCAATCATTGGCGAATCCGGTCGCTGAAATGGCAATTTCTGGCGTAATAGCGCGCAGATGGAGCGATTGCAGCAAGTCTTTGCAGGGACACGCCGCCATGGCGCCTGTATCCTGCGCCGGTCGTCCATGAGGTTGTCCATGCCCGCCACCGCCGCCGCCGCGCCGCCTGAACCCGCCGCCCGTCCCGATTTTGCCGAATGGCTGGGGCGCGGCAATGACGTGACCTCGGTCTTTCTGGCCGCCGGGCAGATCCCGGGGCTGATCAACCTGGGCGGCGGGCTGCCCGATCCGGCGCTGTTCCCGGCCGAGGAACTGGCCCTGCTGGCGGCCGAGGCGATCCGCAGCCAGCCGCAGGATTGCCTGGGCTATGGCCCGATCCCGGGCCTGCCGGCGCTGCGCGACCGGATCGCGGCCCGGGCTTCGACCGAAAGCCTGCAGCTGACGCGCGAGAACGTGCTGATCACCTCGGGCGGGATGCAGGGGCTGGATCTGGTCGGCCGGGTGCTGATGCATCCGGGCGCGGTGATCGCGGCGCAAAGCCCGGCCTATCTGGGTGCGCTGGACGCCTGGCGCCCGCATGATCCGGCCTATCGGCCGATGCTGCTGGAGCGGCCGGGTTTCGATGCGCACGCCGCGCTGGCGGGGGCGCAATTCGCCTATACCGTGCCGAATTTCTCGAACCCCAGCGGCCGGCTGGTGCCGCTGGAGGAACGCCGGACGCTGGTCGCGGCGGCGCATGAAACCGGCACCTGGCTGATCGAGGACGACCCCTATGCCGTGCTGCATTACGATGCGGCGCCGCTGCCCCGGCTGCTGGATCTGTCGGGGGCGCAGGCGCCGGGCCCCTATGCCGGGCCGGTGATCCACATGGGGTCGCTGTCCAAGGAGCTGACGCCGGGGCTGCGCATCGGCTGGGTCATCGCCGCGCCCGAGATGATCGCGGCGCTGGCGCTGGCCAAGCAGGGCGCGGACATGTGCAGCAGCGGGCTGTCGCAGGTGCTGGCGCTGCGGGCGCTGGAAACCGGCCTGGCCGAACGGATCCGGCCGCGGATCCTGGAAACCTATCGCCAACGCCGCGACGCGCTTTGCGCGGCGATGCGGGCGCATCTGGCCGAGCAGCTGGACTGGCAGCGGCCGGTCGGCGGCATGTTCGTCTGGGCACGGGCGCGCGATGCAAGGCTCGATACCGACCGGCTGTTGCGCCATGCGTTGCAGCACGGCGTCTGCATCTCGCCCTCCAGCGTTTTCGACCCCGAGGGGCGCGACCGCGGCGGGCTGCGGCTGAACTTCACCCTGAACCCGCCCGAAAAGCTGGACGAGGCTTGCCTGCGGCTCGCCCGCGCCATCCGGGTCGCGCTGGCCGAGGCCTAGCGGTCGGCAGCGGCCATGGTCGCCGCGACCGCCTTTTTCCAGCCCTGGTAGCGGGCCTCGCGCTGCCCGGCCGGCATCCCGGGCTCAAAGCGGCGGTCGAGCGCCCAGTTCCGCGCGAATTCCTCGGGCGGCGGGCAGAGGCCGGCGCGCAGGCCCGCGAGATAGCCCGCGCCCAGCGCCGTGGTTTCGGTCACGCGCGGGCGGTCGACCGGGGCGCCCAGGATGTCGGCCAGGAATTGCATGGTCCAGTCGCTGGCCACCATGCCGCCATCGACGCGCAGCACGCTGTCGCCGGCGCCGGGCCAGTCGGCGCGCATGGCTTCCAGCAGGTCGCGGGTCTGGAAGCCGACGCTTTCCAGCGCCGCGCGGGCGAATTCCGCGGGGCCCGAGTTGCGCGTCAGGCCAAAGATCGCCCCTCGGCAATCCGGTCGCCAATAGGGCGCGCCCAGGCCGGTGAAGGCCGGGACCAGCAGCAGTTCCTGCGAGGGATCGGCGGCTTCGGCCAGCGGCTGCGTCTCGGCGGCCTCGCGGATGATCTTCAGCCCGTCGCGCAGCCATTGCACCACGGCCCCGGCGATGAAGATCGAACCCTCCAGCGCATAGGTCGTCTGCCCGTCCAGGCGATAGGCGATGGTGGTCAGCAGCCGGTTCGAGGACGGCACCCTCTCGGCCCCGGTGTTCAGAAGCGCGAAGCAGCCGGTGCCATAGGTCGATTTCAGCATGCCGGGCTGAAAGCAGGCCTGGCCCACGGTCGCGGCCTGCTGGTCGCCGGCGACGCCCAGAATCGCGATCTCAGAGCCGAAAAGATCGGCGCGGGTCATGCCGAAGTCGTCGGCGCAGTCACGCACCTCGGGCAGCAGCGCCATGGGAATGCCGAGCAGCGCGCAGATTTCCGCGTCCCAGCGGTTCTCGGCGATATTGTAAAGCAGCGTGCGCGCGGCATTGGTCGCATCGGTGGCATGGACCCGGCCGCCGGTCAGGTTCCAGATCAGCCAGCTGTCAACGGTGCCGAAGGCCAGTTCGCCCGCCTCGGCCCGCGCCCGTGCGCCCTCGACGTTGTCGAGCAGCCATTTCAGCTTGG
The DNA here is from genome assembly GCF_004407025.1 of Paracoccus sp. DMF. Classification (NCBI taxonomy): domain Bacteria; kingdom Pseudomonadati; phylum Pseudomonadota; class Alphaproteobacteria; order Rhodobacterales; family Paracoccaceae; genus Paracoccus; species Paracoccus sp. DMF. The sequence continues at coordinate 85,255 of NZ_SOKV02000010.1, read as the reverse complement.
TGCCCGAGAAATACGGGTCCAGGAGCAGCCCGGTGCGCGCCGCGATCATCGGCTCATGGCCTTCGGCCTTCAGCGCTTCGCACAGACCCGCCGTGCGGCGATCCTGCCAGACGATGGCGCGATGCAGCGGCTGGCCGGTCTTGCGATCCCAGATGAGCGTCGTCTCGCGCTGGTTGGTGATGCCGATGGCGGCGATGTCGCCGGCATGCAGCCCGGCCTTTTCCACCGCAGCCCGCGCCACGCCCGCCACGCTGACCCAAAGGTCCGAGGCGTCATGCTCGACCCAGCCCGAGGCCGGGAAATGCTGGGGAAACTCCTTCTGCGCCGAGGCGACGGGGTTCAGCCTGGCGTCGAAGATGATGGCGCGCGATGAGGTGGTGCCCTGGTCGATGGCAAGGATATGGGTCATGGCGGGTCCGGCGTCTTGGGAAACGGGGGGCGGCGCACCGCCCCCCGGCTGGGCATTACTGCCAGGACTTGATCAGCTCGTCATAGGAAATCGTCTCGCCCTGCGGCTTTTCGTTTTCCAGCGGACCGACCGGCGAGCCCTCGGCGTCGAGCCATTCCTGCGGGTCCTTCTCCTCGTTCAGCTTCGGACCCAGGTCGCCCTGCACCTTCGCGCGTTCCAGACGGGCCAGCACCTTTTCCTGTTCGGCGCAAAGCGCGTCCAGCGCCTCTTGCGGGGTCTTGGCGCCCGAGAGCGCGTCGCCGATGTTCTGCCACCAGAGCTGCGCGAGCTTCGGATAGTCCGGGATATTGGTGCCGGTCGGCGACCATTGCGTGCGGGCGGGCGAGCGGTAGAACTCGATCAGCCCGCCCAGCTTGGGCGCGCGGTCGCTGAAGTGCTGGCTGTCGATGGTGGACTGGCGGATGAAGGTCAGGCCGACGTCGGATTTCTTCACATCGACCGTCTTCGAGGTGACGAATTGCGCATAGAGCCAGGCGGCCTGCGCGCGATCCACCGGCGTCGACTTCAACAGCGTCCAGCTGCCCACGTCCTGATAGCCGATCTTGGTGCCGTCCGACCAATAGGCGCCGTGCGGGCTGGGCGCCATGCGCCATTTCGGCGTGCCGTCCTCGTTCACGACCGGCGTGCCGGGCTTGACCATATCGGCGGTGAAGGCGGTGTACCAGAACATCTGCTGGGCGATGTCGCCGCGCGCCGGGACCGGGCCGGCCTCGCCGAAGGTCATGCCCATGGCTTCCGGCGGCGTGTATTTCTTGAGCCAGTCGATGGCCTTGGTCACGGCATAGACCGCCGCCGCATCGTTGGTCGCGCCGCCGCGTGCCACGCAGGAGCCGACGGGACGCGAATTCTCGTCGACGCGGATGCCCCATTCGTCGACCGGCAACCCGTTCGGCTCGCCCTTGTCGCCCATGCCGGCCATGGACATCCAGGCGTCGGTATAGCGCCAGCCCAGGCTGGGATCCTTCTTGCCATAGTCCATGTTGCCCCAGGCCTTCGCCGGGCCGCCCTCGATATAGGACATGTCGCGGCCGGTGAAGAATTCGGCGATGTCCTCATAGGCCGACCAGTTCACCGGCACGCCCAGGTCGTAGCCATATTTGGCCTTGAAATCGTCCTTGGTCTTCTGGTCGTTGAACCAGTCGTAGCGGAACCAGTAGAGGTTCGCGAACTGCTGGTCGGGCAGCTGATACAGGTCGCCGTCCGGCGCGGTGGTGAACTTCAGCCCGATGAAGTCGTCCAGGTCCAGGGTCGGGCTGGTGAAGTCCTTGCCCTCCTCGGCCATCCACTTGGTCAGGTCGCGGGCCTGCTGATAGCGCCAATGCGTGCCGATCAGGTCCGAGTCGTTGACATAGCCGTCATAGATGTTCTCGCCGGTCTGCATCTGGGTCTGCAGCTTTTCGACCACGTCGCCCTCGCCGATCAGGTCGTGGGTGACCTTGATGCCGGTGATGGCGCTGAAGGCCGGGGCCAGCACCTTGGCTTCGTATTCATGCGTGGTGATGGTTTCCGAGACCACCTTGATTTCCATCCCCGCCAGCGGCTTCGCGGCGTCGATGAACCACTGCATTTCCTTTTCCTGATCGGCGCGGGGCAGCGTGGACATCTCCCCGATCTCGGCGTCCAGAAATTTCTTGGCGGCCTCCATGTCGGCCCAGGCCGGGGCACCCATCACCATCAGCGCCAGCGCGATGGCTGTGGCCGCTGCGGCCCCTCTGTTCGGGATGGTTCTTGTCGGTCTCATGGTTTTCCTCCCTGACGAGACTTCTTTGTTCAAACCCAGCGGAATACCGCTGCGGCATAGACAAGGCACAGCGCGAGCGCCCACCACAGCGGCGGACCCGCGAAGAACAGCCAGCCCAGGCAGATGAAGGCCGAGCCGAGCAGGCTGATGAACAGCCGGTCCCCGCGCGTCGTCTCGATGCGCAGGATGCCGGTGCGCGGGGTTTCGGGAAACCGCAGCGCAAGAATGGTGAACAGCGTCAGAAGGCTGGCGATGACCCAGAAGAACAGCGCCACCGGAAAGGTCCAGGCCATCCAGCCGCCGGGGATCATCGGGTCGAACCATTGCTTTTCGCCGCTCGTGCTGGGGGTGGCCCAGAGCAGGAACGCCAGGGCAGCGCCCAGCACAGCGACGGCGGCGATGCAGATCGCGGTCCAGTTGACGCGACGGACGGCCAGGTCGGTCATCACACCCTCCCCAGGGCAAAGCCCTTGGCAATGTAGTTGCGCACGAACCAGATCACGAGCGCGCCGGGGATGATGGTCAGCACCCCCGCCGCCGCCAGCACGCCCCAGTCCATGCCCGAGGCCGAAACCGTGCGCGTCATGGTCGCGGCGATGGGCTTGGCGTTGACCGAGGTGAGCGTGCGCGACAACAGCAGCTCGACCCAGGAGAACATGAAGCAGAAGAAGGCCGCGACGCCGATGCCCGAGGCGATCAGCGGCATGAAGATGCGCACGAAGAAGCGCGGGAAGCTGTAGCCGTCGATATAGGCGGTCTCGTCGATCTCCTTCGGCACGCCGCGCATGAAACCTTCCAGGATCCAGACCGCCAGCGGCACGTTGAAGAGGCAATGCGCCAGCGCCACCGCGATATGCGTGTCGAAAAGCCCGATCGAGGAATAAAGCTGGAAGAAGGGCAGCGCGAAGACCGCCGGCGGCGACATGCGGTTGGTCAAGAGCCAGAAGAACAGGTGCTTGTCGCCCATGAAGTTGTAGCGCGAGAAGGCATAGGCGGCAGGCAGCGCCACCGCGATGGAAATCACCGTGTTCATCACCACATAGATGATGGAGTTCACGTAGCCCATATACCAGCTGGGGTCGGTCAGGATCACCCGGTAGTTCCGCAGCGTCAGGTTGTGCGGGTAAAGGCTGAAGGTGCCGGTGATCTCGGCATTGGTTTTCAGGCTCATGTTGAGCAGCCAATAGATCGGGATCAGCAGGAACAGCAGGTAAAGCACCATGACGATGGCCGAGGGTTTGAGGCGCATCACAGGCCCTCCGGGATGTCGGACGGGTTGCGGTCCATGCTGGTCATGACGGTGTAGAACACCCAGGAGACCAGCAGGATGACCAGGAAATACATCAGGCTGAAGGCCGCCGCCGGACCCAGGTCGAACTGCCCGACCGCCATTTTCACCAGGTCGATGGACAGGAAGGTGGTCGAATTGCCGGGACCGCCGCCGGTGACGACGAAAGGCTCGGTATAGATCATGAAGCTGTCCATGAAGCGCAGCAGCACGGCGATCAGCAGCACGCCCTTCATCTTCGGCAGCTCGATATAGCGGAACACGGCCCAGCGGCTGGCCTGGTCGATGCGCGCCGCCTGGTAATAGGCCTGCGGGATGGATTGCAGCCCGGCATAGCAGAGCAGCGCGACAAGCGAGGTCCAGTGCCAGACGTCCATGACGATGACCGTGACCCAGGCGTCGATCGGGTCGTTGGTATAGTTGTAGTCCAGCCCCAGGGCCTCAAGCGTATGGCCCAGAAGGCCGATATCGACGCGGCCGAAGATCTGCCAGATCGTGCCGACCACGTTGAACGGGATCAGCAGCGGCAGCGCCATCAGCACCAGCACCAGGCTGGACCAGAAGCCCTTTTTCGGCATGTTCAGCGCCACGAAGATGCCGAGCGGCACCTCGATGGCGAGGATGATGGCCGAGAACAGCGCCTGCCGCCCCAGGGCTTCGTGCAGGCGCGAGGAATGCACCATCTCGTCGAACCATTCGAGCCCGGCCCAGAAGAACTCGTTGTTGCCGAAAGTGTCGTTGAAGGCATAGTTCACCACCGTCATCAGCGGAATCACCGCCGAGAAGGCGACGATCACCAGGACCGGCAGCACCAGGAACCAGGCCTTGTTGTTCCAGGTCTTTTCCATCAGCGGCCCTCCTGTGGCGCCACGCGCCAGTCATCGGCATAGACGTTGATCTTGGACGGCAGAAAGGCGACGCGCGGTTCGGCCGGCAGGGCGCCGCCCTCGGGCAGGACCAGGTTCAGCGCCCGGCCCGCGACCTCGCCGCGCAGCAGGCGGTGGCGGCCGACGTCCTCGATCCGGCGCACGGCCAGCGGCAGGCCCTCCGCCGCAAGCGCGACATGTTCGGGGCGGATGCCGATCTGCACCCGGCCCGACAGCGCCGGATAGCGGGCGCCGAGCGCCACGATCTCGCCGCCCGGCAGCCGGGCCTGATCGCCCTGCACCTCGGCGTCGAGGAAATTCATCCCCGGCGAGCCGATGAAATAGCCGACGAAGCTATGGGCCGGACGCTCGAACAGTTCCTCGGGCGTGCCGATCTGCACCACGCGGCCGTCATACATGACCACGACCTTCTGGGCGAAGGTCAGCGCCTCGGTCTGGTCATGGGTGACATAGATCATGGTATGGCCGAACTGGCGGTGCAGCTCCTTGAGCTGGGTGCGCAGTTCCCATTTCATATGCGGGTCGATGACGGTCAGCGGCTCGTCGAACAGGATCGCGTTCACGTCCTCGCGCACCATGCCGCGGCCAAGGCTGATCTTCTGCTTGGCATCGGCGGTCAGGCCCTGGGCCTTGCGCGCCAGCATCGCCTCCATGCCGATCATCCGGGCGATCTGGTCCACGCGCGCCTTGATATAGGCGGCGTCCTTGCCGCGGTTCTTCAGCGGAAAGGCCAGATTCTCGCGCACGGTCATGGTGTCGTAGACGACCGGGAACTGGAACACCTGGGCGATGTTGCGGGCCGCCGTCGGCGCGTCGGTCACGTCGCGGTCGCCGAACAGCACCCGGCCGTGGCTGGGGGTCAAGAGCCCCGAGATGATGTTCAGAAGCGTGGTCTTGCCGCAGCCCGACGAGCCCAGCAGCGCATAGGCGCCGCCGTCCTGCCAGACATGGTCCATTTCCTTCAGCGCGTAATCCGCTTCCGACTTCGGATGCGGGTTGTAGCTGTGCGCCAGGTTCTTCAGCGTGATCTGCGCCATCTCAGGCCGCCTTCGCATAGGATGCGGGCGCGGCCAGCCGGCCGTCCGCGTCGAACAGATAGACATGCGCCGGGTCCAGCCAGACCGAGAGCGGCTGGCCCGGCGTCAGCACATGCACGCCCTCGACCAGCCCGACCCAGCGCTCGGCGCCGTGATCGACATGGATGAAGGTTTCCGAGCCGGTGATCTCGGTCGCGACCAGGGTGCAGGGAAACTCCACCGCCGCCGGGCTGTGGCGGGAGAGCGACAGGTGGTTGGCGCGAAAGCCGGCCAGATAGTCGCCGTCGGGCAGGCCCGGGACCGAGGGCACCGCGACCTGACCCAGAAGCAGCCGGTCGCCGCGCCGGGTGGCGGGGACGAAGTTCATCGGCGGGTCGGAGAACACCCGCGCCGTCGCGGCATCGACCGGGGCGCGATAGACCTGCGGCGTCGGGCCGAATTGCGTCATCCGGCCCTGCCACAGCGTCGCGGTATGGCCGCCCAGCAGCAGCGCCTCCTCGGGCTCGGTGGTGGCATAGACGAAGATCGCGCCGGAGGCCTCGAAGATGCGCGGGATCTCGACGCGCAATTCCTCGCGCAGCTTGTAGTCGAGGTTCGCCAGCGGCTCGTCCAGCAGCACCAGCCCGGCGCCCTTGACCAGCGCGCGGGCCAGGGCGCAGCGCTGCTGCTGGCCGCCGGACAGTTCCAAGGGCTTCCTGGCCAGCATCGGCGTCAGGCGCAGCATCTCGGCGGTCTCGCGCACCTTGCGGTCGATCTCGTCCCGCGGCCGGCCCAGGATGCGCAGCGGCGAGGCGATGTTCTCATAGACCGAAAGGCCGGGGTAGTTGATGAACTGCTGATAGACCATGGCGACGCCGCGGTCCTGCACGCGCTGGCCGGTCACGTCCTGGCCCTGCCACAGGATGCGGCCGGCGGTCGGCTGGTCCAGCCCGGCCATCAGGCGCATCAGGCTGGTCTTGCCCGAGAGCGTCGGGCCCAAGAGCACGTTCATCGTGCCCTCGCGCAAGGTCAGGCTGGTCGGGTGGATATGCACCCTTCCGCCGACAAGACGCGAGACGCCCTGCAATTCCAGCGCCATTCCTTCTCCTCCCCTCGCCGCCCCCTCCGGGCGGCGGATCATCGCGACCCGACGAACGCCTCCAGCTCGCGGATCTGGTTGTCATTCATATGCAGCCCCAGCTTGGTGCGGCGCCACAGGATGTCCTCGGCCGTGCAGGCGAATTCGTTGGCGATAAGCCAGCTTACCTCGGTCTCGCTCAGCCCGGCACCGAAATCGCGACCCAGGTCCGCAAGGCTCTGCGCCCCGTCGAGCATCAGGAAGGCCTCGGTGCCATAGGTCCGCACCAGCCGCTGCGCGAGTCGCGCAGGCAGGAACGGAAAGCCGGCCCGGAGTCGCGCGATCAGCTCGACCGCGCCATCGACCGGGAAATCGCCGCCGGGCAGCGCCACGCCGGCCGTCCAGGGCTGGCCTGCCTGCGGAAAGAAGGGGCTCAGCTTTTCCAGCGCGCTTTCGGCCAGCCGGCGATAGGTGGTGATCTTGCCGCCGAAGACGTTCAGCAGCGGCGGGCCATCCGTGTCGAGGCTCAGCACATAGTCCCGCGTCGCCGCCGTCGCCGATTTGGCGCCGTCGTTATAGAGCGGCCGCACCCCGGAATAGGTCCAGACCACCTGATCCGGCGTCACCGGCGCGGCGAAATACTGGCTGGCGAAGGCGCAGAGATAGTCGCGCTCGGCATCCGTGCAGCGCGCCTCGCCCGGCGGGCCCTGATGGTCCATGTCGGTGGTGCCGATCAGGGTGAAATCCTGCTCATAGGGAATGGCGAAGATGATGCGCCCATCGCTGCCCTGGAAGAAATAACAGCGGTCGTGGTCGTAGAGCTTCGGCACGACGATATGGCTGCCGCGCACCAGCCGCACCCCTTCGGATGAGCGGATATGCGCGACATTGCGGATCACATCCTCGACCCAGGGGCCGCCGGCATTGACCAGCGCCCGGGCCTGATGGGTCTGCACCCCCGCCGGGCCATCGGTCGTGACCTGCCACAGATCGCCCACCCGCTCGGCCCGGGTGACGCGGGTGCGGGTCAGGATGGTGGCGCCGCGTCCCACGGCATCGCGGGCGTTCAGCGCCACCAGCCGCGAATCCTGCACCCAGCAGTCGGAATATTCCCAGCCACGCCGGAAGCCGGGCTTCAGCGGCTTGCCCAGGGGGTCGGTCGCGAGATCCAGCCGGGCGGTGCCGGGCAGGATCTTGCGCCCGCCAAGGTGGTCATAAAGGAACAGCCCCAGCCGGATCAGCCAGGCCGGGCGGCGGCCGCGCGTCCAGGGCATGACCAGGCCCAGCAGGCGCGAAGTCGGCGTGTCGCTTTCAAAGCGCATCTCGGGCGAATAGGGCAGCACGAAGCGCATCGGCCAGCTGATATGCGGCATGGCGCGCAGCAGGGTCTCGCGTTCCTCCAGCGCCTCGCGCACCAGGCGGAACTCGAAGAACTCCAGATAGCGCAGCCCGCCGTGGAACAGCTTGGTCGAGGCCGAGGAGGTCGCCTGCGCCAGATCGCCCATCTCGGCCAGCGTCACCGACAGCCCGCGGCCGGCCGCGTCGCGCGCGATGCCGCAGCCGTTGATGCCGCCGCCGATGATGAAAAGATCGGCCGTTGGCCGCTTTGCCGATGACACGCCAACCCTCCGCCGGTGCCACGCCCCTGTCTTGCCGAAAACTTGTAACGGCTGCGTGACCCCGGTCAAGCATTGATTTTCGTTTTCATGCCAATTCGCGCAAAAACGAACTGATTTGCGCGGCGATGCAGAAAAATTCCAGGCGGGATTGCTGCAATTGCAGCGTGACGCCCGCGTCCATACGCGGTTTCTTTCGTTTCGCGTGGCGGAAGCTCCGCCGCGATGGCGGTTGAAGCGGCGGCGCGGCTCTTGCTAAGCATCGGGCGAATGCGGCCGCGCGCCGCCCGCCAAAGGAACCGCCATGCCCTTTTCCAGCCTTCGGCCCGCGCTGCTGACCGGCCTTGCCCTGCTGATGCTGGCGGGCTGCGGCATGCGGCGCCACAGCCCGCTGGAATGCATGGAGCGGGCGATGTATTTCGAATCGAACCGCTCCAGCCGCGACGGCATGATCGCCGTGGGCAGCGTGGTGATGAACCGGGTCGAATCGGGACAGTATCCGCGCTCGATCTGCGGCGTCGTCGGCCAGCGCGGACAGTTCGCGCCGGGCATCATGACGCGGCGCATGAACGACAGCGGCCTGCCCAAGGTACGCGAGGCCGCCCGCGCCGTCCTGCGCGGCGAGCGTCACCCGATGATCGGCAAGGCCATGTTCTTCCACGCCGCCAGCCACCGCTTCGGCTATGACAACATGCATTACGTGCTGGTCGCGGGCGGCAATGCGTTTTACGAAAAGCGCAAGAGCCACCTGGTCAGCCAGCCGGTGCCGCCGCGCCCGGTCGAGGGCATCACCGGCTGGTAAGCCGCGCCGAAGCGAACCCATACGAAAATTTGCGAATGGATACGCACGGCCGGACGCCGTTCGCCCGGGCATACCGGCCGGACAAGGCGGATTCCCGCTGCGGTGGTCTTGGTATTGCCGGCGAAATCTGGCAAAGGACGCGCAACACTGAACAGGGGCCATGCAGATGAGCAGCATCGAGACAGAAACCGAGGGTCGGGCGGCCACCCTGACCCATCTTCAAAGGCTTGAGGCCGAGAGCATCCAGATCATGCGCGAGGTCGTCGCCAGCGCCGACAATCCGGTGATGCTCTATTCCGTGGGCAAGGACTCGGCCTGCATGCTGCATCTGGCGAAAAAGGCCTTCTACCCGGCGCCGCCGCCCTTCCCGCTGCTGCACGTGGACACGACCTGGAAGTTCCGCGCCATGTACGAGCTGCGCGACCGCGCCGCCGCCGCCGCCGGCATGGAGCTGATCGTCCACCACAACCCCGAGGCGATGGAAAAGGGCATCAACCCCTTCGACCACGGCAGCCTGCACACCGACATGTGGAAGACCGACGGGCTGAAGCAGGCGCTGAGCAAGTTCAATTTCGACGTGGCCTTCGGCGGCGCGCGCCGCGACGAGGAGAAATCCCGCGCCAAGGAGCGGGTGTTCTCGTTCCGCTCGGCCAACCACCGCTGGGACCCCAAGAACCAGCGCCCCGAGCTGTGGAAGCTCTACAACACCCGCAAGGGCAAGGGCGAATCGATCCGGGTCTTCCCGCTGTCGAACTGGACCGAGCTGGACATCTGGCAATACATCCACCTGGAAGGCATCGACATCGTGCCGCTGTATTTCAGCGACAAGCGCCCGGTCGTCGAACGCGACGGGCTGCTGATCATGGTCGATGACGAACGCTTCCGCCTGCGCGACGGCGAACAGCCGATGATGAAATCGGTGCGCTTCCGCACGCTGGGCTGCTATCCGCTGACCGGCGCCGTGGAATCCGAGGCCCGCACCCTGCCCGAGGTCATCCAGGAAATGCTCTTGACCACGACCTCGGAGCGCCAGGGCCGCGCCATCGACCACGACCAGTCCGCGTCGATGGAGAAGAAGAAGCAAGAGGGGTATTTCTGAAATGAACCTTCAAGACAAAGACCCCGTCTACGTCACCGACGCGCTGATCGCCGAGGACATCGACGCCTATCTGCTGAAGCACCAGCACAAGACCATGCTGCGCTTCATCACCTGCGGCTCGGTCGATGACGGCAAATCGACGCTGATCGGCCGGCTCTTGTACGACAGCAAGATGATCTTCGAGGATCAGCTTGCAAGCCTTGAAAACGACAGCAAGAATGTCGGAACCCAAGGCGGCGAGATCGACTTCGCCCTTCTGGTCGATGGCTTGGCGGCGGAACGCGAACAGGGCATTACCATCGACGTGGCCTATCGCTTCTTCGCCACCGACAAGCGCAAATTCATCGTCGCCGACACTCCCGGCCATGAGCAATATACCCGCAACATGGTCACCGGCGCCTCGACCGCCGACCTGGCGGTGATCCTGATCGACGCGCGCCAGGGTGTGCTGACCCAGACCCGGCGGCACAGCTATCTGGTGAACCTGCTCGGCATCAAGAACGTGGTGCTGGCGGTGAACAAGATGGACCTGGTCGATTACTCGGCCGAGCGTTTCTACGAGATCGTCAGCGATTACAGCCACTTCGCCAAGCAGATCGGCATGGAAAGCTTCCTGCCGATCCCGATCTCGGGGCTCAAGGGCGACAATATCGTAACCAAGAGCCCGGCGATGCCCTGGTATCAGGGCCCGACCCTGCTGGGCCACCTGGAAGAGGCGCCGGTCAACGACGCCCGCATGCAGGAGCAGCCCTTCCGCATGGCGGTGCAATGGGTGAACCGGCCGAACCTCGACTTCCGCGGCTTCGCCGGCCAGATCGGCGCCGGACAGGTCCGGCCGGGCGACGCGATCCGGGTGCTGCCCTCGGGCAAGACCACCACGGTGAAATCCATCGTCACCTTCGACGGCGATCTGGACCAGGCGGTGGCCGGGCAATCCGTCACCATCACCTTCGCCGATGAGATCGACTGCTCGCGCGGCGACGTGATCGTCCGGTCGGACGCACCCTGCGAAGTGGCCGACCAGTTCGAGGCGACGCTGGTGTGGATGGCCGAGCAGGAGATGCTGCCGGGCCGGCCCTATATCCTGAAGATCGGCACCCAGACCGTGACCGCCACCGTGACCGAGCCCAAGTATGAGGTGAACGTCAACACGCTGGAGCACCTGGCCAGCAAGACGCTGGGCCTGAACGCGATCGGCGTGGTGAACATCTCGACCGACCGGCCGATCCCGTTCGAGGCCTATGCCACCAACCCCGACCTGGGCGGCTTCATCCTGATCGACCGGATGTCGAATGCCACGGTCGCGGCCGGCATGATCCATTTCGCGCTGCGCCGCTCGCAGAACGTGCATTGGCAGGCGCTGGATGTCGACCGCGAGGCCCATGCCAGCCTGAAGAACCAGAAGCCCGCCGTGGTCTGGTTCACCGGCCTGTCGGGCTCGGGGAAGTCGACCATCGCCAATATCGTCGAGAAGAAGCTGCATGCGCTTGGCAAGCACACCTTCCTGCTGGACGGCGACAACATCCGCCACGGGCTGAACCGCGACCTTGGCTTCACCGATGCCGACCGGGTGGAAAACATCCGCCGCGTGGGCGAGGTTGCCAAGCTGATGACCGATGCGGGGCTGATCGTTCTGACCGCCTTCATTTCGCCCTTCCGCTCGGAACGGCAGATGGTGCGCGACCTGATGGCGCCGGGCGAATTCGTCGAGGTCTTCGTCGACACGCCGCTGGCGGTCGCCGAATCGCGCGACGTGAAGGGCCTTTACAAGAAGGCACGCGCGGGCCAGCTGAAGAACTTCACCGGCATCGACAGCCCCTATGAGCTGCCGCAGCAGGCTGAGATCACCGTCAATACCGTCGATCTGACCCCCGAGGACGCCGCCGAGCGCATCGTTCAATACGTGCTGACCCGGATGAGCTGAGGCCGGATCCTTAGGGATTGACTTAAAAGCCAGGCAAAGGGGCGGTGTCGGCAACGGCACCGCCCTTGCCTTGCGCCGTTTCGGCAACACTGTCCGAAAGTGGTATTGTTGTTCCCCTGTTCCGCGAGGCAGGCTTGGGGAAAGAACAACAGGAGATGACCATGAAAGGCACGGTCACGATCACCGGTCGCAAGGGCGCGCTGGTGTCCGGGGAATACGAAGTCACCGGCGATCGGCTGCGGGTGTTCTATGACGGGCAGGAGCGGCTGGTGCGCATCGACGGCGGCCAGGTCGATCACCTGGCCCAGGCGCTGCTGCGCGACCTCTGGCTGGGCTGAGCCCGGCGGAACAAGCCTCGCGCCGGGCCGATGCGGCCCGGTGCGCGCGCCTTAGGCGTCCTTGCCGGCCGGGCGGTATTCCCGCGCCAGCGCGGCCCGGCCTTCGGGCGGCACGGCATCGGCCGCGGTCAGGTCCACGACCAGCAGCGCCTCGCCCCGCGCGCCCGCCATGGCCAAAGGCTGGCCGTCCGGTCCAGCGATGACCGACAGGCCGCCATAGTCCAGCCCGGCCTCGGAGCCCGCGTAATTCGCATAGGCCACCACCGCGCCACTCTCATGCGCGCGGGCCGGGACCAGCACGCGCTGGACATGCTCGAAGCCCAGGGGATTGGCGGTCGGCACCAGGATCAACCGTGCGCCCCCCGCCGCCAGCGCCGCGGCATGGCCGGGAAACTCGATGTCATAACAGACCAGCGTTGCCGCCGCCCGCCCCGCCAGTTGAAAGACCGGCGGCAGTTCGGTGCCGCGCCGGAACCCTGCCTGCTCCATGGCGCCATAGAGCTGGATCTTGCGATAATGCGACAGGATCGCCCCGTCGGCGCCGATCACCGTCGCGGCGTTGTAAAGCGCCTCGCCCGCGCGCTCGGCCCAGCCAAGGCATAGCCCGCAGCCGGCCTCGCGCGCCATCTCGCGCAGGCGGGTGATCCATGCGCCGTCCAGCGGCTGGGCCAGCGCGGCATGCAGGTCGGGGCGGTTATAGCCCGGCAGGATCAGCTCGGGCGTCAGCAGCAGCCCGGCGCCCGCCGCCGAGGCCGCCCGCAACTGCTGGCAGATCGCCCGGAAAACCGCGTCGATCCGGCCATTTGTCGGCGGCGCCTGCCAGAGTGCAATCTTCACTTTTCAGCCCCTTCGCGGCGATACTGGCGCGCAGTCTAACCGATCCTCCGGCCTTCGCCAGCCGGCCCCGTGGGAGAGCAGCATGACCGACCGCCCCGTCACCGCCTTCGGGCCGGATTTCCCCTTTGCCTATGACGACTGGCTGCGCCATCCGGCGGGGCTTGGCGCCATCCCGGCCGAGCGGTTCGGCACCAAGGTTGCGGTGATCGGCGCGGGCTGCGCCGGCATCGTCGCCAGCCACGAGCTGATGAAGCTGGGCCTGCATCCCGAGGTCTATGAATCGGCCAAGCTGGGCGGCCGGCTGCGGTCCGAGATCTTCGAGGGCACCGAGGACGTGGTGGCGGAACTGGGCGGGATGCGCTTTCCGGTCTCCTCGGCCGCCTTCTACCATTACGTCGACCTGGTCGGGCTGGAAAGCCGGCCGTTTCCGAACCCGCTGACCGCCGCCGCCGGCTCGACGGTGATCGACCTCGAGGGCGAGACGCATTTCGCCCGCAGCCTCGACGATCTGCCCCGGCTTTACCACGAGGTCGCCACCGCCTATCGCACCGCGCTGGAGGAACACGCCGATTTCGCCGCGCTGCAACAGGCGGTGCGCGACCGCGACGTGGCGCGGCTCAAGGCGCTGTGGGATCCGCTGGTGGCGCAATGGGACGAGCGCACCTTCTACGATTTCGTGGTCTCGTCCAAGGCGTTCCAGGGCCTCGGCTTCCGCCACCGCGAGGTGTTCGGCCAGGTCGGCTTCGGCACCGGCGGCTGGGACAGCGATTTTCCGAATTCGATGCTGGAGATCCTGCGGGTGAACCTGCTGGAGCTGGACGACAATCAGCGTTTCATCGTCGGCGGGGTCGAGACCGTGCTGCAACGGCTGTGGCGCCAGCCGGCGGTCTGCGTGCATTGGCCCGCGGGCACCACGCTCAGCGCGCTGAACGGCGGCGCGACGCTGGGCCGGGCCTGCCGCATCGCCCGCAACGGCGCGGGCTTCACCGTCACCGACCAATGGGGCGTTGCCCGCGACTATGCGGCCGTGCTGGTGACCTGCCAGAGCCACCTGCTGACCACCTCGGTCGCGGTGGACGAATCGCTCTTCGACCAGAAGCTGTGGATGGCGCTGGACCGCACCCGCTACATGCAGGCGGCGAAGACCTTCGTCATGGTGGACCGGCCGTTCTGGAACGATACCGATCCGGCGACCGGCCGGCCGCTGCTGTCGATGACGCTGACCGACCGGCTGACGCGCGGCAGCTATTTCTTCGACAATGGCCCCGACCGGCCGGCGGTGATCTGCCTGAGCTATTCCTGGATGACCGACGCGCTGAAGGTGCTGCCGCTGGCACCCGAGCGGCGGGTCGAACTGGCGCTGGATGCGCTGGACAAGATCTATCCCGGCGTCGACATCCGCAGCCATATCCGCGGCGCCCCGATCTGCGTCAGCTGGGAGGCGGACGAGAATTTCCTCGGCGCCTTCAAGGGCGCGCTGCCCGGGCATTACCGCTATAACCACCGCATGTATGGCCATTTCATGCAGGGCGCCATGCCCGAAGAGCAGCGCGGCATCTTCCTGGCCGGCGACGGCATCAGCTGGACCCCGGCCTGGGTCGAGGGTGCGGTGCAGACCGCGCTGAACGCGGTCTGGGGGGTGATGGCGCATCTGGGCGGCGCCTGCGCGCCCGAGAATCCCGGGCCGGGCGAGCTGTGGCCGCGGATCGGCCCGCTGGCCTTGCCGGACTGAACCCGAAAAATCGCGTGACAAGCCGGCGCGGCCCGGCTAACCATGGCGCCATGTCGCATCGTGAATTCTACACCGCCTCGTTTTATTGGTTCCGCTGTCCCCAGCGGAGCCGGGTTGCCGTGTAGCGTCAGGAACGCGATACTATCCCCGAAAGCCGCTGGCCCGACCGGCGGCTTTTGTCTTTCGAAAACCCCCGGTCCGGCCCCTTCGCAGAGAAAGAGCCATGACCATCCAGACCGAAAACCTGCATATCGACAGCCTGCGCCTGCTGCCCGCGCCCGCCGCCCTGGCGGCCGAGCTGCCGCGCGACGATGCGATCTCGCGCCTCGTCACTGAAAGCCGTGCCGCGATCCGCGCCATCCTGGCCGGCGCTGACCGCCGGCTTCTGGTGGTGGTCGGCCCCTGCTCGATTCACGACCCCAAGGCCGCGCTCGACTATGCCGCGCGGCTGGCCGAGGAGCGCCGGGCACTGTCCGACCGGCTGGAAATCGTCATGCGGGTCTATTTCGAGAAGCCGCGCACCACGGTCGGCTGGAAGGGGCTGATCAACGACCCGCATCTGGACGGCTCGGACCGGATCGAGGACGGGCTGCCGATGGCGCGCCGGCTGCTTTTGGACATCAACCGCATGGGCCTGCCGGCCGCGACCGAATTCCTGGACCCGATCCTGCCGCAGTATTTCGCCGACCTGATCGCCTGGGGCGCCATCGGCGCGCGCACCACGGAAAGCCAGATCCATCGCCAGCTGGCCTCGGGCCTGTCCTGCCCGGTCGGCTTCAAGAACGGCACCGATGGCGGCGTGCAGGTGGCGCTGGATGCGATCCGCTCGGCCGCGGGTGCGCACAGCTTCCCGGCGATCACTGCCGACGGCCGCGCCGCCATCGCCCGCACCACCGGCAATGCGGCCTGCCATCTGGTGCTGCGCGGCGGCCATGCCGGGCCGAATTACGGCGCCGCCGATGTGGACGCCGCCGCGGCGGCGGCCGCCAGGGTCGGGGTGGATCCCGGCATCGTCATCGACGCCAGCCACGCCAACAGCGGCAAGGACGCCGCGCGCCAGCCGGCGGTGATCGCCGATATCGCCGCGCAGATCCGGGGCGGCGAGGCGCGCATCCGCGGCGTCATGCTGGAAAGCAACCTCGTCGCCGGGCGGCAGGATCTGGCCCCGGGCCGCGTGCCGACCTATGGCCAGAGCATCACCGATGCCTGCCTGGGCTGGGAGGACACGCGCCGACTGCTGCACGACCTCGCCGCCACCCTGGACGCGCAGGCCCGCGCTGCCTGAGGCTCGGGGCGTCGGGCCAGCTTTCCTGACGCCCGCGGCCATTCGCGGCGCAAGCGGCCGATGGCGAATTCGGCAAGGCGCGGCGGTCCTTCCTGGTCACCGCCCAGACGGTGCCCGCTCGACCAGCGGCCGGCGCATGATTCCGGGCTATGGACCTCGACCACCGCGCATTCGTCGAAGATCGCTATGCCCAGGCCCGTGGTGCAGCAGGCGATCGCCGCCTCGCGGAACGGCCGCGCCGGGTCTCGCTTTTCGCGACGGCGAGCGCGTCCCGCATGGTTTGCACAGGAAAGGCAGATGACGCCCTTCCTGGCGGCGGCGGCCGCCGCTATCAGGTCGACATGCTCTTCGGATCCCGCCCGATCTGGAGCGTCGCCGCGCTGCGCGAGACGGCCGCGATCAGCTGTTGATCGCAACGGAACGCCGCCCGGATCGGCTGATCGGGGCGGCGGGATGGCGCGGGACGCGGGGTCTGCTGCCCCGGCCGTCCTTACAGGTGGATCTGGCTGAAGGCGGCCTTGGGAATGCCCAGTTTCTTCAGGTCGCGCGCGTCCGGAGTGCGGTGCATGTCTACCGCGGCGGCAGCGTGGACGGCGGCCTGGAAGGCGCCGAAGAACGAGCGGAGGGACTGAAGGGCGGTCATCTGTTTTGCCTGTCTGTCGGTGTTTCTACGCCAACAGAGATGGGCCTCTCCCGCCGTTTCCGCAACGCAGCATTTGGGCAATGCCGCCATGTGCGCAGGGCATGGCAACCCCGGCCGCGCCGTTGGGCGGGCCGGGGTTATTGCTTCAGTCCTCGTCGCCGGCAAGCTGCGCCAGCACCTGGCCCTTGCCGCGCGCCCGCAGGATCAGCGGCACGATCAGCGCCAGGGCGGCGATGCCCAGAAGCGTGGCCGCGATGGGCGAATGCAGCAGATAGCTCCAGTCGCCCTGGCTGATCGACAGCGCCCGACGCAGCTGCTGCTCGGCCATCGGGCCCAGGATCAGCCCGACGACGATGGGCGCGATGGGATAGCCGTAAAGCCGCATCACATAGCCCAGCACGCCGAAGCCCAGAAGCATCCCCAACTCGACGCTGGAGGGGTTGGCGCCGATGGTGCCCAGCGTCGCAAACAGCAGGATGCCGGCATAGAGCCAGGGTTTCGGCACGGTCAAGAGCTTCACCCACAGCCCGATCAGCGGCAGGTTCAGGACCAGCAGCATGGCGTTGGCGATCAGCAGGCTGGCGATCAGCCCCCAGACCAGCGTCGGGTTGGTGGCAAAGAGCAGCGGGCCGGGCTGCAGCCCGAACTGCTGGAAGCCCGCCAGCATGATCGCCGCCGTGGCGCTGGTCGGCAGGCCCAGCGTCAAGAGCGGCACCAGCGTGCCCGCCGCGCTGGCGTTGTTCGCCGCTTCGGGACCGGCCACGCCTTCGATGGCGCCCTGGCCGAATTCCTCGGGGTGCTTCGACAGCTTCTTCTCGGTCGCATAGGACAGGAAGGTGCCGATCTCGGCCCCGCCCGCGGGCATGGCGCCGATGGGAAAGCCGATGACGGTGCCGCGCAGCCAGGGCTTCCACGAACGCGCCCAGTCGCTGCGGTTCATCCAGACCGAGCCCTTGACGGCGGTGACCTCGTCGTCGTGCTGCTCGCGCTGGCCGGCGATGAACAGCGCCTCGCCCACCGCGAACATGGCGACGGCCATGGTGGTGACCTCAATCCCGTCCAGAAGCTCGGCCTGGCCGAAGGACAGCCGCGCCTGCCCGGTCAGCTGGTCGATGCCGACGCAGGCCAGCGCCAGGCCCAGGAACAGCGAGGTCAGCCCGCGCAGGGCAGAATCGCCGAAGGCGGCCGAGACGGTGACGAAGGCCAAGACCATCAGCGCGAAATATTCGCGCGGGCCGAATACCAGCGCCAGCTTGACGATGGTCGGCGCCAGGAAGGCCAGCAGCAGCGTGGCGATCAGTCCGGCGATGAAGCTGCCGATGGCGGCGGTGGCCAGCGCCGGCCCGCCCCGGCCCTTGCGGGCCATCTTGTTGCCTTCCAGCGCGGTGATGATCGAGGCGCTCTCGCCCGGCGTGTTCAGCAGGATCGAGGTGGTCGAGCCGCCATACATGCCGCCGTAATAGATGCCGGCGAACATGATGAGCGAGCCGGCCGGATCCAGCCGATAGGTCACGGGCAGAAGCAGCGCCACGGTCAGCGCCGGGCCGATGCCGGGCAGCACGCCCACGGCGGTGCCCAGCGTGACGCCGATCAGCGCATAGAACAGCAGCATCGGGTCAGCGGCGGTCGCCAGGCCCTGCATCAGGAAATCGAAGGCGCCCATGGCTCAGCCCCCCGGAAAGAACAGATGCTCCAGCGGGCCGGGCGGCAGGTGCAGCATCAGGAGTTGCGAGAAGATCACCCAGACCACGAAGGCGAAGGCGATGCCGATGGGCAGGGTCATGGCCAGGTTGCGCTTGCCGAAGGCGAAGGCGGTGCAGGCGAACAGGATGCCCGTCGCGATGGAAAAGCCCGCGACATGCAGCAGCAGCAACTGCACGGCCAGCCCCGCGACGATCCACAGCACCGGCGCGACCCTTTGCGGCGGCCGCTCGGGGAAATCGCCGCGCAACGCGGCCAGCACGGTCCAGCCGGCCAGGCCCAGAAGGCAGAAGGCCACCACGCGCGGCACGCTGGCCGGGCCGACGCCGGAATAGCCGCCCAGATCGGCCAGCCGGGCGCTGTCCCACAGCATCACCCCGGCGATGACCGCAAGGCCGGCCGCGATGACAAGCGCCGCCCCATCCGGGCGGCGCTTGGTTTGCGGTTGCAGGTCGCTCATTTCACCAGACCGATGTCCTTGAGGATCGCGGCGGTGGCCTCGGTGTCCTTGGCGAGCTGGGCGTCGAACTCGGGCCCGGCCAGGAAGGTGTCCATCCAGCCCTTGTCGGCCAGCTGCTTCTGCCAGTTTTCCGACTTGGCCATCTTCTCGATATCGGCGGTGACCTTGGCCTTCTGCTCGTCCGAAAGGCCCGGGGCGGCGGCGACCATGCGCCAGTTCTCCAGCGTCACGTCCAGCCCGGCCTCTTGCAGGGTCGGGGCATCGACGCCCTCCAGCCGCTCGGGCGCGGAAACCGCCAGCAGGCGCAGGGTGCCGGCCTGGATCTGGGCCTCGAACTCGCCCAGCGAGGAAATGCCCGCGGTGACCTGGTTGCCCAGGATCGCCGCCAGCGCCTCGCCGCCGCCGGAATAGGCGATGTAGTTGATCTTGGTTGGATCGACGCCGGCCGCCTTGGCGATCAGCCCGACGGCGATATGGTCGGTGCCGCCGGCCGAACCGCCGGCCCAGCTGACCGCGCCCGGGTCGGCCTTCAGCTTCTCGACCAGCCCGGCCATGTCCTGGATCTCGGACGCGGCGGGCACGACAATGGCCTCGTATTCGCCGGTCAGGCGCGCGATGGGGGTGACGTCCTTCAGCGAGACGGGCGAGCCGTTGGTCAGGATGGCGCCGACCATGACATAGCCGCCGACGATCAGCGCATCCGGGTTGCCCTTGTTCTGGCTGGCGAATTGCGCCAGGCCGATGGTGCCGCCGGCGCCGGGCACGTTCTGGACCTGCACCGATTTCGAGATGCCTTCCTCTTGCAGCACGGTCTGCATGGTGCGCGCGGTCTGGTCCCAGCCGCCGCCGGGGTTGGCGGGCGCGATGATGGTATAGTCGGCCATGGCCGGCAGCGCCATGGCGCCGGCGAAGAGGCTGGCGAGAACGAGATGCTTCATGGTTTCCTCCGCATCGGCCGGACGCGCGGCGGCGCCGGCCCGTTTTCCTGTTTTTCTGGCTTTGGCCCGCATCTCTCCCGGAATGCGGGCGGTCCTCCGTGAACCCGCTGGCGGGCTCTGCGCCCTTTGCATCACAGAAACCTGTCATGGACCTGACGCGGGCGTGAAAAATTTCGCAAACCTAGCGGGCCGACAATGCCCGACTCCAGCGCGCCAGCAGCCGGGCGCGCGTCGCCTGGTCCAGATAGGCCAGCAGCCCGGGGCTGACCGGCACCGGCTTCAGCCGCACGCCCTCCAGCCCCGCCATGCCGCCCAGTGGCGAATCCTGCCCCGCCACCTCGAGGCTGACGGCCGACAGCCGCAACGTGCGCGACAGCAGCGCCTGCCCCTCGGGCGACATCAGGAAGGCCAGGAATTCCGCGCCCAGTTCCGGCGCCCGCGCCGCGCGCGGCACCAGCGCCACGCGCGAGACGACCACGGTGAAGTCGCGCGGCAGGATAACGCCCACCTCGGGGTTCTGGCGCGCCCAGTCGGCGGCATAGGAGCCGAGCAGGTTGTAGCCCACCGCCAGCCTGCCGTCGGCGATGCGGGCCAGGATCTCGGCCGTGGTCGGGTATTGCCGCACGCCCATGCGGCCCATCGCGCGCACCACGTCCCAGATCTGCGGATAAAGCTCCTGGTCGCGGGCCAGGAACAGATAGCCCACGCCCGAGCGGGCCACGTCATAGGTGCCGATGCGGCCCTGCGCCTCGGCCGGATGGCGCGCCATCCATTCCAGCAGCTCGGCCCGGGTGGCGGGCGGCGGGTGGTCGCGGAAGCTGGGCTTGTGATAGGCGAAGACCGCCGGCTCGAAGGTCAGCGCATAGGCGGTGTCGCGCCAGTTCGCCCAATCCGGCCAGCCGGGCGTGTCGGGCGTCACCACCGGCCGGGCGAAGCCGTCGTTCGCCAGCTTCACCTGCAGGTCCATGGCCGAGGAAAAGGCGAAATCCGCCGTGCCGGTGCCGGCCTCGGTCTCGGCCACGATGCGGTCGTGCAGGGCGCCGGTCAGCAGGTTCTCGTAGCGCAGGGCAAGGTCGGGCCGGCGCTGCTGGAATGCCTCGACCAGCGGCCGGGCCAGATCGTCGTCGAGCGAGGAATAGATCGTGAGTTCGCCCGCCGCCTGTCCGGATGGCGCGGGAAACAGCACCGCCTCGGCCCGGGCGATGCCGGTCAGGGCCAGGATCAGCAGGGCGGGCAGCAGGGCAAGGCGCATGATGGCCGCCAGACTGCCCCAGCCGGACCCCGTTCACAAGCCGGGGCACAATCGCTAACCTGCCGGGCCGAGGGGGATTTCATGCGCATCCTGCTGGTCGAGGACAATCTTTCGCTGGCCGAGGGCCTGTCGGCGCTTCTGCGCCAGTCCGGCTATGCCGTGGACGTGGTCCATGATGGCGCCTCGGCCGAGGCGCTGGCGGCGGCGGAAAGTTTCGAGCTGGTGATCCTGGACCTGAACCTGCCGCAGATGGACGGGCTCGAGGTGCTGCGCGCCATGCGGGCGCGCAGAAACCCGGCGGCGGTGATGATCCTGACCGCGCGCGGCACGCCCGAGGAGCGGGTGCGCGGCCTCGACCTCGGCGCCGACGACTACCTCATCAAGCCCTTCGACATCGGCGAGTTCGAGGCCCGCATCCGCTCGCTTCTGCGCCGGCAGGCGGGCTTGCGCACGGCGACGGTCAGCTTCGGCGCGTTGAGCTTCGACCAGAACAGCCGCAGCTTTTCGGTCGAAGGCCAGCCGCTGGACCTGCCCGCGCGCGAACGCGGCCTGCTGGAACTGCTCATCACCCGCGCCGGCAAGGTGGTGCCGCGCGACAGCATCGTGCAGTCGCTGACCTCGCTGGAAGACGACCTGTCGGCCAACGCCATCGAGCAATATGTCAGCCGGCTGCGCAAGCGCCTGGCGGCGGCCGGGCTGACGGTGCGCACGGCGCGCGGCATCGGCTATTTCCTGGACCGGGCATGAGCCGGCCGTTCTCGATCCGCCGCCGGCTGCTGCTGTGGCTCCTGGCGGCGACGGCGGTCTTCGGCGCGCTGGCGCTGGTCGACACCGGGCGCGAGGCGCGGCACATGGCGACGGCGCTGGCCGACCGGGTGCTGGCCGGCTCGGCCCTGGTCATCGCCGAACGCGCCTCGCTGGACGAAGAGGGCATGATCGCCATCGAGATCCCCTATGGCGCGCTGGAAATGCTCAGCTCGGCGGCCGAGGACCGGGTGTTCTATCGCGTCGACGGCCCGCCGGGGCGGCTGGTCACCGGCTATGCCGACCTGCCGGTGGCGCCGGCGGTGCCGGGCGGCGAGCCGGGCTTTTCCGACGGCCTGTTCCGCGACCAGCCGGTGCGGGTGGCGACGCTGGCCCGCGCCGCCTCGACCGGCATCGACGAGGTGCCCTTTACCGTCACCGTGGCCGAGACCACCACCGCGCGCGAAGAGCTGACGCGGACCATCCTGATGCGCTCGGCCCTGCGGCTGGGGCTGATGATGCTGGGCGCGGCGCTGATCGTCGGCATCGCCGTCACCGTCTCGCTGCGGCCCTTGTCGCGGCTGTCCGAGGCCATCGCCACCCGCAGCCCCGACGACCTGTCGCCGGTCGAGACCCCGGTGCCCAGCGAGGTGCGCGGGCTGGTCGGGGCCATCAACGGCTTCATGCTGCGGCTGAAATCGGCGCTGGACGGATTGCGCAATTTCACCGGCAACGCCGGCCACCAGCTGCGCACGCCGCTGGCCGTGGTGCGCACGCAGCTGGCACTGGCGGCCCGCGCCGGCACGCTGGCCGAGGCGCAGGCCGCCGCCGCCAAGGGCGACGCGGCGGTCGCCCATGCCGAGCGCATCCTGGCGCAGCTTCTGCTCTTGGCCAAGGTCGATGCGGCGGCGGGCCGGGCGCCCGACGTGATCGACCTTGCCGGTTTCGCCCGCGACCTGACCGCCGAGCAGATCCCCGCCGCCGCCGAGGCCGGCATCGACCTGGGTTTCGAGGGCGGCTTCGACGGTGAAGGCCCCCTGCCCGTCCGCGCCGAGCCGCTTCTGCTGGGCGAGGCGCTGGCCAACCTGATCTCGAACGCGATCCTGCACACCGGGCGCGGCGCGATGGTGACGATCCGCGTCCGCGCCGAGGGCGACGAGGCCGTGCTGGAGGTCGAGGACGACGGCCCCGGCATCCCGGCCGAGGCCCGCGCCGCCGCCATCGGCCGTTTTGCGCGCGGCCAGGGTCAGGGTCAGGGGCCGGGCCTGGGCCTGGGCCTGCCGGTGGTCGAGGAAATCGCCCGGCTTTTCGGCGGCCGGCTGGGCCTGCACCCCGGCGCCGGCGGTCGCGGCCTTTGCGCCCGGCTGCATTTCCCCCGCGCCGCCTGATCCCCCGATTTGCAGAATCGGCGCCGCCATGGCATCGCGCGCCTTTCACCCGCAGGAAAGATCGCCATGCCGTCCTCGCCCCGCCAGACCCGGTTGATGCTTCTGGCCTGTTTCCTGGCCGCCGGCATCGGCGCCGGCGTCTGGGGCGCCAACCTGCCGGCGCTCGGCCGGCGCACCGGCATGGACGAGGCGCAGATCGGCCTGGTGCTTCTGTGCTTCGCGGCCGGGGCCATCGCCTCGATGAACCTGGTGCCGCGGCTGATGGCGCGCTTCGGCGCCGGGCGGGTCTCCTGCCTTGCGGCCGGGCTGTTCGGCGCCGGCATCGCCGCCGTGGCGCTGGTCGGGCAGATGGGACAGGCGGCGCTGGTCGCGGGTTTCTGCGGCGTGGTCTTCGGCGCGCTGGACGTAGCGATGAACAGCCATGCCGCGCAGTTCGAGGCCCGCGCCGGCCGGCCGGTGATGTCCTTCTTTCACGCCATGTTCAGCGCCGGAACCCTGGCCGGCGCCGCCGGCTATGCCTGGCGCGCCCATGCCGGCGGCGCCGCGCCGGCCAGCCTGGTCGCGGCCGGCGTGCTGATCCTGCTGCTCGCGGCGCTGGCCGCCACCTGCGCGGGCGGTGTCCCCGCGCCGCAAGGCGACACCACCCCAGCGCAAGCGCGCAGCGGCACCGGGGCGCCCGGCCTGCGGGTGCTGGCGCTTGGCGCGGTGGCATTCGCCATCTTCTTCGCCGAGGGCGCGATCATGGACTGGGCGGCGCTCTACCTGGTGCGAATCCTCGGCGCCAGCGAGAGCACCGGCGCGCTGGGTTACGCGGTCTTTGCCGGCAGCATGCTGCTGGGCCGGCTGCTGGGCGACCGTGCCAACCGCATGTTCGGCGCGGTGCGGCTGTTCCGGCTGGGCACGGCGACGGTGGCGCTGGCGCTGGCGGCGATGCTGGTCGCGGGGGCCGTGGCCCCGGTGCTGGCGGCGATGGCGCTCTGCGGGCTTGGCATGGCGAATGTCATCCCGATTCTGTTCTCGGCCGCCGGGCGGCTGGGGCTGGCGGATGGCGGGCGCTCGATGTCGCGGGTGCTGACCATGGGCTATGCCGGGCTGCTGGTCGGGCCGGCGATCATGGGCTTCATCGCCAAGGCCGCCTCGCTGCAGGTCAGCCTGGCGCTGGTGGCGCTGGCGGTGGCCGCCACCTGCCTTGGCGCCCGGCTGGTGCGACCCGAGGCCGGCTGAGCGCGCTCGCCGCCGTCAGGGCTGCACCGCCTCGGCCCGCAGCATCTCGACCATGCGGTCGCGCATGACGAATTTCTGCGGCTTGCCGGTGACCGTCATCGGCAGGTCCGCCACCACGCGGACATGGCGCGGCACCTTGAAATGCGCGATCTGCCCCTTGCAATGCGCGCGCAGGGCCTCGGGGTCGATGGTCTGGCCGCTGCGGGGCACGACCCAGGCGCAGACCTCTTCGCCAAAGCGGTCGTCGGGGATGCCGAAGACCTGCACCTCGCGCACCTGCGGGTGACGGATCAGGAATTCCTCGATCTCGCGCGGGTAGATGTTTTCGCCGCCGCGGATGATCATGTCCTTGACCCGGCCGACGATGGTGCAGAAGCCCTGCTCGTCCAGCGTGCCCAGGTCGCCGGTCTGCATCCAGCCGTCGTGGATGGCCTCGGCACTGGCGGCGGGATCGGCCCAATAGCCCGACATCACCGAATAGCCCCGGGTCCAGATCTCGCCCTTTTCGCCGACCGGCACGGTCGCGCCGCCCTCGCCGACGATGCGGACCTCGAGATGCGGGTGGATGCGGCCTACGGTCTCGCAGCGCTTCTCGGTCGGGTCGTCGGTGAAGCTCTGGAAGGACACCGGCGAGGTCTCGGTCATGCCGTAGCAGATCGTCACCTCATGCATGTGCATGTCGCGGTTGACCCGCTTCATCACCTCGATCGGGCAAAGCGCGCCGGCCATGATGCCGGTGCGCAGGCTCGCAAGGTCGCGATGCGCATTGTCCAGTTCCTGCAGCATGCCGACGAACATCGTCGGCACGCCGTAAAGCGCCGTCGCACGCTCGGCCTCGACCGCGTCCAGGGTCTGCGCGGGGTCGAAGGCCTCGGAGGGAAAGACCATGGTCGCGCCCTTGCTGACCGCGCCCAGGACGCCCATCACCATGCCGAAGCAATGGTAAAGCGGCACCGGGATCACCAACCGGTCGGCCTGGGTCAGCGCGATGCGGTCGGTGACGAAGCGTCCGTTGTTGACGATGTTCAGATGCGACAGCGTCGCACCCTTGGGCTGGCCGGTGGTGCCCGAGGTGAACTGGATGTTGATCGGCTCGTCCGGGTCCAGCGCGATCCGGTCGAGGCCGGCCAGCAGCGCGGGCGTGGCGCGGGCGGAGATCTCGGCAAAGGGGATCATGCCGGGGCCGGGATCGTCCTGCATCATCACCACATGGCGCAGCTCGGGAAAGCGGGCGCTGCCGCCGCCGGCGGCCAGTTCCGGCATCAGCTCGCGCAGCATGCCGGCATAGTCCGAACTCTTGAAGCGGCTGGCGGCGATCAGCGCCCGGCAGCCGACCTTGTTCAGCGCATGGTCCAGCTCGGACAGGCGATAGGCCGGGTTGATATTGACCAGGATGGCGCCGATGCGGGCAGTGGCGAACTGGGTCAGCACCCATTCCAGCCGGTTCGGCGACCAGATCCCCACCCGGTCGCCCTTGGCGATGCCGAGCGACAAGAGCCCCGCCGCCAGCCGGTCCACCCGGGCGGCGAAGTCGCGATAGCTCAGCCGGTCGCCGCTTTCGCGAAACACCAGCGCGTCGTTCGCGCCATGCGCGGCCACGGCCTCGGCCAGCAGTTGCGGGATGGTGGCATGTTTCAGCGGCGGCTCGGCCGGTCCGCGCACATGCGACAGCCCGTCCTGCGGCGCGGCCGAACGGGAAAGCGGATGCGTCATGATCGTCTCCTGTCCTTTCAAGGGCCGGGGCGCGGCGGGACCGCGCCCCGGCCGGGCGACCTTCAGCCGCGCGCGATGTTGACGACCTGCATCTGGGTGTATTCGGTCAGCCCCTCGACCGATTGCTCGACGCCCAGGCCCGAGCCCTTGAAGCCCGCCATCGGGATATGCGGACCGATGTTGAGCTGCTGGTTCACCCAGACCGTGCCGGATTCGATGCGCCCGGCGATCTCGGCCGCGCGGTCCACATCCGCCGAATGAACCGAGCCGCCCAACCCGTAATCCGAGGCATTGGCCCGCGCGATCACCTGGTCGACGTCGTCGAAGCGGATCACCGGCAGGATCGGGCCGAACTGTTCCTCGTCGACGATGCGCTGGCCGTCGCGAACGTCGCGCACGATGGTCGGCGTGATGAAATAGCCCCGGCCCTCACGCGCCTCGCCGCCGGCGATGACCGTGCCGCTGGCCCTGGCATCGGCCAGGAAGCCCTTGACCTTCTCATACTGCGCCTTGTTCTGGATCGGGCCGATGGTGGTGCCCTGCTTCAGCCCGTCGTCGACCACGGCGGTCCGGGCGATCTCGGCCAGCGCGTCGCAGAATTCGTCATAGATCGCGTCATGGACATAGGCGCGCTTGACCGCCAGGCAGACCTGCCCCGCGTTCATGAAGGCGCCGCCATAGATCTTTTCGGCGGTCTTCCTGACATCCACGTCGGGCAGGACGATGGCCGGGTCGTTGCCGCCCATCTCCAGCGTCACCCTCTTCATCGTGCTGGCGGCGCTGGCCATGATGCGCTTGCCGGTCTCGGACGAGCCGGTGAAGCCGATCTTGGCAATGCCCGGATGCGTGGTCATGCGCGGGCCGAGGTCGTTCGCGTCGGTGATGATGTTCACCAGCCCGGCCGGGAAGATCGCCGCGCAAAGCTCGCCCAGCTTCAGCGCCGCGACCGGCGTGGTCGGCGCGGGCTTCAGCACGATGGCATTGCCGGCCATCAGCGCCGGGCCGATCTTCCAGCAGGCCAGCAGCAGCGGGAAGTTCCAGGCGATGATCGCGCCCACGACGCCCAGCGGCTTGTGGCGGGTCTCGATGCGGAAATCCGCATCGTCCTGGATCACCCGGTCGGGCAGTTCCAGCGTCGCGGTATGGGCCAGATAGCCCTGGCTCCATTGCACCTCGCCCATCGCCTCGGGCAAGGGCTTGCCCTGTTCCTGGGTGATGGTGCGCGCCAGGTCCTCGGCCTGCTCGCCGATGGCGGCGGCCAGCGCCTCGATCCTGGCCCGCCGCTCGGCCATGCTGGTCCTGGCCCAGTCCCTTTGCGCGGCGGCGGCGGCGGCGACGGCCTCGTCCAGCTGCGCCTCGGTCGCGTGCGGCACGCGGGCGAAGACCTCCTCGGTGGCGGGGTTCAGCACCTCCACCATGCGCTCGGCCGAGATCAGCTTGCCGCCGATCAGCATCCTGTAATCCATGTCATCCTCCCATGGCTCCGGCTCCTCGACCGGGCATGGCGGACAGCATAGGGCGCGGGTGCTTGCGGCGTCTTGGCGTGGCGCGCCAGCGACCGGGGCTGGCGCGCCAGGAAAAGCCTTTGCAATCAATGCACGGCGCGGCAGGAAGCGTAATAGTCGCCCGGCGCCATGGCGTAATGCTGGCGAAACACCCGGTTGAAATGCGACAGATCGCCAAAGCCCGCGCGAAAGGCCAGGTCCGAGATCACCGGCCGGCGGTTCATCTGCGCCGCGCGCCGCAGGTGGTCGGCGGTCAGCCGGGCGCGGCGCTGCGCCAGCACCTGGGTGAAGCTGGTGCCATGGTCGCTGAAATCGCGCTGCAACTGGCGCCGCGACAGGTTGACCAGCGCCGACAGCCGCTCGATCGAGAATTCCGTGTCGGTCAGATGGCGCTCGATGGTCTCGCAGGCATGGCGGAACCGGCCGGCGCGGTCGCGAAAGCCGGGCGCCGGGCCATCGCCGCGAAACAGCAGCGCGACGAAATCGAACAGATAATCGGCGGCGTCATCGGCCTCGGGCGCCTCGGCCAGCAGGGCGCCAAGACCCGCGAGCAGCGGATGCCGGGCCGGAATGCGCCGCCCGGTCAGCGGCGCGGCGGGACGACCCTCCAGGCACAGGGCGCGCGGCAGGTGCACCGAGGTGAAGCTGGCGTCGCGGCCGTCGAAGCGGATCTGGGCGGTGCGGGTCGAATCCATCAGCAGGCAGTCGCCGGCCGCCAGCACCTCGGCCGCGCCATTGTGGATGACCCGCGCCTCGCCCGCGCGCTGCATCAGCAGGAACAGGTATTCGCTGTCATCGCTGCGGATGCCGGAGCGCTGGCGGTCGATGCGGTCGATGCGGCAATCCATCTCGGCGATGTCGATGCCGTGGCGGCGGCGCAGCCGGAAATCCCCCACGGCCCGCCGGTTGCGCTCGGCGGGGGTGCAATCGTATTGGCCGCAATTGGACAGGACGCAATTGCTCCATTCCTCGAAACACATCATCGCCCTTCCTCCCCAGAAGGCTGGCTGTGCGGCGGCCATGATACGCGAGGGCGGCGCAAGATCAACCGCGCCCTTCAGGGCGCGCCGATCTCGTCGCTGCGGCGGCTGTCGAGCTCCTGCGCATAGCGTTTCAGGCAATAGGCCTCAGTCAGCGAGCCCAGCACCCGCTGCGTCGCCGGCCCGTCCAGCACCGGCAGGATCTCCAGCTGCGTGCGCGAGAACTGGTCCAGCACGGCCTGGATATTGTCCTGGCGGAACACATGCGCATCGGCGCCGATCATGCAATCGGCGGCCAGCAGGACCTCGGCCAGCTCGGTGATCTCGGGGTCGTGCACGGTCGCCATGTCGATGATGCCGGCATAGCGGTCGTGCTCGTCCACGGCGAAGGCGTATTTGCGGCTGCCCAGCGGCAGCTCCTCGCGCAGCAGTGCCACCGGCTGGTGCAGCGGCACGCGGCGGATGTCGCTGCGCATCATCCGCCCCGCCGTCAGCTCGCGCACCCAGCCCACGTCATGCGCGCCCAGCAGCGGGATGCCGCGCAGATGGAAGCGCCAGGTCGAGAAGGAATAGCCGAAGGTCAGCCGCACCACGGTCGAGGCGATGAAGGCCGCGGTCAGAACACCGACGGTAAAGGCGAAATTGCCGGTGATCTCCAGCACCAGAAAGACCATGGTCAGCGGCGCGCCGGTGATGGCGGCGCCGACCGCGGCCATGCCGGCCAGCATGGCGGGGATGCGCAGCTCGGGCAGGCCGGGCAGCGCCAGCACCAGCAGCTGCGCGACCAGCGCCCCAAGCAGGCAGCCGATGAACAGCGACGAGCTGAAAAGCCCGCCGCGAAAGCCCACGCCCAGCGACAGGGCCGAGGCCAGGACCTTGCCAAGCAGCAGCAGCGCCACCGCCGCCAGGCCCCAGTTCTGGCTGATATGCACCTGGATCGAGTCGTGTCCGCTGCCCAGGACCTGCGGGCTGGCCAGCGCCATGGCGCCCAGCACCAGCCCGCCCGCCGCCGGCCGTGCCCAAGCCGCCAGCCGGCTTTTCTGGCACAGGCGCTCAAAGACCGAGACCAGCCGCATGGTCGCGGTGCCGACCAGCGCCGCCAGCAATCCGATGACGATGAACAGCGGCAGCAGCGTGTCGGGCAGCGCCATCACCTCGGGCAGGTGGAACAGCGAGCCATGCGGCTCGACCGCGCGGCGCGCCAGCGCGCCCGAGATCACCGCCGCGCCGATGATGGCGATGTTGCGCGGCGCGTAGGAGCCGTGGACCAGCTCGAAGCCGTAGAAAGCGCCGGCCAGCGGCGCGTTGAAGGCCGCGGCGATGGCCGCCGCCGCCCCGGCCGAGGTCAGGCAGCGCTTGTCCTCGCGCCGCAGCCGGAAGGGTTGGGCCACTGCGGAAAACAGGCTGGCGCCGAGCTGGCTGTAGCCCGCCTCCATCCCGACCGAGGCGCCCGACAGGTTCGAGAGCAGCGTGAGCCAGGCCAGCCGCAGCGAATCCCAGACCGACATCTTGCCGCCGTAAAGCGCATTGGCCTCGATCGGGTCGACGATCTCGGCCGGGCGGATGCGCTGCGCGACCAGCGCCCAGACCCCCAGCACCAGCCCGCCCACCGCCGGGACCAGCGCATAGGGCCAGGCCGGCAGGTCCGAAAGCGCGCTCAGCGCCGCATCGCGCGGCAGGCCGAACAAGAGCCCCTGCGCCGCCAGAAGCAGCCGGTGCAGCCCTGCAACCGCCAGCCCGACCAGCCCGCCAAGCGCGAAGGCAATGACGACCAGCATTGCCTCCTGGTCGCGCAGCTGCCGTCGGACCTCGTTGATCCGCTGCAGAAAGGACAGCATCAGGCGGCGCGGGGCGGTCTTGCGGGCAAAGGGCATGGGGCGATGTTCCGGCGGTCGCGGGCGCGGGCCTATTCCCCGCGCGGAAAACGCTTGTTTTCCTCGAGCACGTTCAGGTCCATGTGGTTGCGCATATAGCGTTCCGAGGCCCTTTGCAGCGGCTGGTAATCCCAGGGGAAATAGGCGCCGTTGCGCAGCGCCTCATAGACCACCCAGCGCCGGGCCTGGCTTTCGCGCACCTCGGCGTCATAGGCCTCCAGGTCCCAGCGCGCCCGCATCTGCGCCGAAAGCCGCGCCAGGGTCTCGGCATGGGCGGGGTCGTCGGCCAGGTTGCGCAGTTCCTGCGGGTCGTCGGCCAGGTTGTAAAGCATCGGCGCATCGGCATTGCACAGCGCCAGCTTCCAGTCGCCATCGCGCAGGGCGACCATGGGCGTGACCGTGCCCTCGGCCGCATATTCCATCGGCACCGGGCCGCGCGCGCCCTGCCCCGTGGCAAGCCCGGTCAGATCCTCGCCATCGGTCCAGCGCGCAAGCGTGCTGATGTCCAGCCCGGCCAGCGCCGCCACCGTCGGCACCACGTCCAGCGTCGAGGCCGGTTGGTCGATGCGCCCCGGCTGCCAGCCCGGCGCCGCGATCATCAGCGGCACCCGAGCCGAGCCCTCGAAGAAGCTCATCTTGAACCACATGCCGCGTTCGCCCAGCATGTCGCCGTGGTCCGAGACGAACAGGATGATGGTGTTGTCGTCCATCCGGCCGCGCTTCAGCACGTCGAGGATCTCGCCGATCTTTTCGTCCACATAGGAGATATTGGCGAAATAGCCCTGCCGCGCCCGGCGCACGTCCTCGGGCGCGATGTCGAAGGCGCGGAAGTCGCAGGCCTCCATCAGCCGCTGCGAATGGCTGTCCTGCTGATCGAAGGGGATCGCCGGCACCTCGGGCTCCAGCGCCGGGCAGTCGTCGTAGAGATCCCAGAAGCGGCGGCGCGCGACATAGGGATCGTGCGGATGGGTGAAGCTGACGGTCAGGCACCAGGGCCGGTCGTCCAGCCGCCGCGACAGGTCATAGAGCTTTTGCGTGGCGTTGAAGGCGACCTCGTCGTCATATTCCATCTGGTTGGTGATCTCGGCCACGCCGGCGCCCGTCACCGAGCCGAGGTTGTGATACCACCAGTCGATGCGCTCGCCCGGCTTGGTGTAATCCGGCGTCCAGCCGAAATCGGCCGGGTAGATGTCGGTGGTCAGCCGCTCCTCGAAACCGTGCAACTGGTCGGGACCGACGAAATGCATCTTGCCCGACAGCGCCGTGTAATAGCCGGCGCGGCGCAGGTGATGGGCATAGGTCGGGATGTCCGAGGCGAACTCGGCGGCATTGTCATAGACCCGGGTGCGGCGCGGCAATTGCCCCGACATGAAGCTGGCGCGGGCCGGGGCGCAAAGCGGGCTGGCCGTGTAGGTCTTTGCGAAGCGCACCGAGCGTTCCGCCAGCGCCCGCAGGTTCGGCGCGTGCAGGAACTCGGCCGGCCCGTCCGGGAACAACGTCCCGTTGAACTGGTCCACCATCAGGATAAGGATATTCGGGCGTGTCATCTGAGGCTCGTCTCGGTCGTTCAGGGTTTGGGCGCGCGGGCCGGGTTGCGGCATCGGCCTGCCGCCGCCTATAGCCCGGCGCGCCGGGATAGTCAGTCGAAATAACCGCCCCGCAGGACGCGGCGCCCTTCCGCCCCTTGCCATGCCGCTGCTTCGGGCGCTATTCCATCCCCTTATATAGCCCTGCACCAAGCCTGCGGTGCAGCGGGATTCTTTTCATGCATGATATAAAGGATCTTTATCGCCGATGCGCCATGTCGATCTGGGCTGGATGCGGGTTTTCGTCGAGGTCTGCCGCGCGGGCAGCCTGTCCGAGGCTGCACGGCTTCTGAACCTGACCCAGCCCGCCGTCAGCTATCAGATCCGCCGGGCCGAGGCCGAGTTCGGCACGGCCCTGCTGACCCGCGGGTACCGCGGCGTCGCGCCGACCGAGGCCGGAGAGGCGCTGCTCGCGATCCTGACGCGCAGCGTCGACCAGGTGGACGAGCTTGCCGCGCGGCTGCGGCGCAAGGCCAGCGCGGCGGTGCTGCGGCTGCATACCGACTATGCCTTTTCCGGCTTGTGGCTGATCCCGCGCATCCACCGCTTCCGCGACGCCCAGCCCGAGGCCGATTTGCAGATCATCGCCTCGCAGCACAGCGACCTGGGGCAGCTGCAGCCCGGCGACATCGCCGTGGTCTTCGGTAGCGCCGCCACGCTGGGCCCCGAGGCGACGCTGCTGATCGAAGAGCGCGTCGTCCCGGTCTGTGCCCCGCATTTTGCGCAAGGGCGCAGCGCCGGCGCCTTCGGCGCAACCCGGCTGATCCATCTCGACAGCCCGCATCCCGCCGCCTGGTTCGACTGGCGCCGCTATCTCTCGGCCATCGGGCGCGCGGGCGACCTGGCCCGCGACCAGGGCAACCTGCGCTTCAACACCTATTCGCTGGTCATCGACGCGGCCCTGGCCGGCGAGGGCGTGGCGCTTGGCTGGCGCGGGCTGGTCGATCCGCTGCTGGCGCGCGGCCAGCTGGTCCGCTTCGGCCCCGAGCGTGTGGCGCCCGGCCAGGGCTATCACATGATCCAGCGCGCCCCGCACGAGCCGGCGACGCAAGGCCTGCGCGACTGGCTGGTCGCGGAAAGCGCGCGGCGCTAGTTCCGTCCCCGGATCTGCTCGAGGCAGGCGCCTGCCGGGTCGTAGGGGCCAGGCTATGCCCAGAGCCTCTGGACCTGTGTCGCCGACCTGAATCCTCTGACGAAAGCGCCGCCCTGTCCCTGCTTGAAGATCGCCGAGGTTCGGACGGGGCGCAGCCATTCGCACCACGTCCCGCACCGAGCCTGGCTCAGGGCAGGTTCTCCAGCGCTTCGCGCAGGGCCGGACGCAGGGGCGAGCGCGCCGGCAGGGCGGCCAGCGTCAGCAGCGCAAGAGGCAAGAGCCCGGCCGGATCGCGCAGGGCGGCGGCGGGTGGCAGCCGGGCCGGATCGGCACCGATGACCGCCTGCACCAGCGCAAGCAGGGCGCCAAGGCGTCCGGCACCGCTCAGCCGGCCCGCCAGGGGCGCAAGCTGTGCGGCAAGACGCGCCGGCGGTTTCGACAGCAGGGCCTGGGCCAGCAGCCGCTCCAGCCGCAGCGCATCGTCCTGGTCGCCATCGGAGCCGGCCAGCGCCAGCGCCTGATCCAGAGCGGCGGCCATGTCGCGCAGGTGCTTGTCGCGCTGGGTGCGGCTCGAGGCTGCGGCCGCGCGCTGCCGGAACAGCCGCGCCAGCAGGACATGCCGGCCGAGGCTGGGCTGGCAGGCCCGGTTCAGCGCCTCGAGCAGTTCGACCCAGGCCAGCGGCCGGTCGGGATCACTGCCGTCCAGCAGGACCGCGCTGCCTTGCAGGCTGCTCAAGGGCAGGTTCGGCATCTCGGCCGCCAGCGCGCGACGATAGACGGCGATGGCCCTGTCGCTCTGCCCGCAGGTCATCCAGCCGTCGCCCAGCGCCGCGGCCAGATCGGAACGGTCCAGCCATTCGGCGCGCTCGATCCTGTCCTGCAAATGCGCCAGCCGCTCCGCCAGCGGGCGCTGGCCCGGCGCATCGGGCAAGGCCATCTCGGCCCGGACCTGGGCCAGCGCCTCGGCCGGCGAGGCAAGCTCGACGCCATCGCCCTGGCGCTCGGCCGTGGCCGGGGTCAGCACGAAGCCGGGATGGCCGTAGCACTGATAGGCGGCCCAGGTGTTCGTCGCCATGCCCGAAGCCTCATAGGCCTCGGCCCGGGCCTGGCGCAGGGCGGTGCCGTAGTCTGTGCCGCCGCATAATTGCTGGTAAAGCCCCTGCGCGAACTGCTTCGCGGTCGAGTCCGAGACCGCCCAGCCGCAGGCCACAACGGCCGAGCAGCCCCTCTCGATCAGTTCCACCGCCAGGCTGGCGGCAAAGCCGGGCCGGTTCTGACGCAGGGCCGCGCCGAAGCCGTCCTCGGTGCCGATCTGGCCCAGGTGGCAGCAGTTCAGAAACACCAGCTCGGGCGCTTCGGGCATCTGCCGCAAGAGCGGCGCCTCGAGCACGCCCAGGGGCGGCACACCCAGCACGATTCCGGTCATCGGCGGCTCGCCGGGGCCGGGGGACCAGTCGATGACGCCGTGGCTGGCGATATGGACCACGCTCCAGCCGCGCGAGAACAGCGCCGAGATCACCCGCGCCGGCGTCGCATCCGGCCCGACCAGCCGCGTGACCGCGAAGCCGGCCTCTTCCAGCTGCGCGGCCACGGCCAGGGCCTCGTCCCGGGCATTGGGCAGCGGGGGCAGGCCACCGCTGCCGTCGCCCGGATCGCCGATGACCAGCGCGCTGCGCGGCCCGCCGCGCCGGGGTGGCGTCGGCTGGTCGCGCTGGCTGACCAGCTGGCGCATCAGCCCATAGCGCACCGCCGGCGGCTTCAGGAGCTCGGGAAAGCGGCCGTATTCGTCGGGGCGGCGATCGTCCAGCATCTCCCAGGGGATGGTGGCGCTGTCGCGGTCCAGCACCAGGCGCAGGTTGCGATCCTCGAGGCTGTGCTGCTTCAGCGCCGCGGGCCAGAGCAGCTCGAAGAGCGTGCGGCCCGGCGAGATGCCGTCGGCATCCAGCGTCGCGGGCTGGTCGGGGATCTGCGCGACGTAATGCTGGACCAGCCGGCGGCTGACCGCCACGGTCTCGGCCTCGACCCGGGCGCGGCCATCGACCAGCAGGTAATGCAGCGGCCCCAGCGACGGCGCCGGTTCGCCCGGGGCGGGCGGTTCGGGACGCGGGGCGGTGATCGTGACCTCCATCCAGGAATCCGGGTCGGCCTCGGGGCCGGTGCGGCGAAAGCCGCCCCTGCCCAGCTGCAAGGGCCCCTCGCGGCGGAAAGGGTCGCGCATGCGCCGGACCCTTTGGCCAAGCGCGTGCCAGGCGGTGACGGCGACCTGCTCGACCGCCTCGATGATCTGCAATTCGGCAAAGCGCACCGGCATGTCGGTCCCGGCCTGGCCGGACAGGATCCGGTTGACCTGCTCGACCCCGTTCAGCAGCGCCGAGACGCTGTCCGCGACGGAGACCACGCCCGAGCCGCAGCCGATCAGCACCGCCGAGACGCCCAGATCCCGCGGGGCAGCGGCCTGCCCCTCGTCCTTGGCCGCCGTCGCGGGCGGCGCAAGCAGGTCGCGCGCCGCATCGGCATAGGCCAGCAGGCCCGAGCGGATCGTGGCGGTCAGCGCGCCGGTGCTGAGGCCGGACATGACGCCGGTGCCGACGACGATGCCGCCGGTCACGCCGTCCGGACCCTCGGCGCAAGGGGTCAGATGCACGTCCCAGCTGCCGATCAGCCCGGGATGCAGCCCAAGCGCGTTGCGGCGTCGCAGCCGGCCGTTCAGCCGCTGGTCCAGCGCCTGCTCGGCGCTGCGGATCGCGTCGCCCAGCCCATGGCCGACCAGGATCGGGTGGCGGGCATGGCGCAGGTCGTCATGGACGACGCTGACCCGCACCTCGGGCGTCGCCTGCGGCGCGCTTTCCAGCAAGGCCGGGGGACGCCCGCCCATGGTCATGGCGACGAGGTGCAGGGTCGAGGGCATGGCGGGCAGCGGCATGTCGGCACTGACCGCCTCGCGCGGGCCGGCGGCCGGCTCGGCCGCGCGCAGGCCGGGGTCGCGGGTGACGCGGCGCACCTCGGTCTGGCCCTTCAGCAGCAGGTCGCTGATCGCCGGATGCAGATAGCGGTCCTTGCACAGATCGCCATGTTCGGTCGGCGCATACCAGGCCGGCACGCCGGCCGGGATGCCGCTGGACCACAAGACGGTGCCGTCGCCGCGCGGCGTCGTGGTCATCATCAGCTTTGCCGAGGCATCCCGGAACAGCTGGTCGCAGGTCTGGCCCATGCCGGCCAGGTAAAGGCAGCGCCCACCGGGCAGGCCGGCATTGTTGCGCATCAGCGCCCAGAAGCTCCGCGCCTGCGCCAGTGCCGCCGGGTCCAGCCCCCGCGGCCCCGCGAGCGCCTGCCATGCGCCGCCGTCCAGCAAGGCTGGCGGCAGCAGCTGCAAGGCGCCCGGCCAGGCCCGCATGATCGCGCTGATCTGGGCGATATCCTCGGACAGGCTGAGCGCGGCCAGCATCTTGACCGTCCGGGACAGGCCGAGCAGCCCCAGCGCCATGGCCAGCGAGCCGCCGTTCGGCGTCCCGAGCATCAGCAGGCGCGAGGCGGCATTGGCCTGAAAAGCCTGCAGCAAGGCCGGATCGCGCAGCGCGACCCGCGCCACCAGCCCGCCCATGGAATGCGCGACGAAATGGATCGGGCGCTGCGGGCTGCCGCGCAGCTTGGTCAGCACCGTCCTTGCCACCGCCGCGCCGGTGGTCTGGATCGGCAGGCGCCAGTCATAGGCCAGCGTGAACGTCTCATGCGTCCGCGACAGGTGCTGGCGCAACTCGCCATAGTAAAGCTCGATCACCCCGTCCGGCCCGACCCGGGGCTGGTCGATCGCCAGCCGGCCGACGCCGCCGGTGCAGATGCCGCCCGGGTTCAGCCAGACCCGCTGCCCCGCCGCCGCCAGATGGCTGCCCGAGATCCCGGGCAGGATCACCGCCAGGGGCAGCACCGCGCCGCGCAGCAGCGCCGGTGCGGCCGGGCCTTCGGACAGCGTCAGCCCGGCCTCTGCCCCGGTCTCGGCCGGGATCGGCGAGCGGGTGACGCCGCGGTCCTTCTCGGCCCGCTCGGCCTTGGCCAGCTGCGTGTCGGGCGGGGCGATGCCGCGCAGCCGGGCGGGGGCCAGCAGCCCGTCGCGCAGCTGGGCGGCCGAGCGGGCATTGCCGAAATAGCCGAAATGCGTGACCGTGGGGCCGCGGTCGACCAGCAGGACAGGATCGTGCCGCGGCAGCCCGCCCTCCATCAGCGCGGTGTTCACCACCAGGTCATGGTCGCTGCCGAAGAAGTTGTCGAGGAAGAACAGCACCAGCTTCCTGGCCGACAGCGACAGCTCCAGGTCGCCCGCGATCACCACCAACGCGTCCGTGGCATCCCCGCGCAGCGGCCGGCCGGCGGCGTTCAGCATCCGGACCAGCGGCGAGAATTCCGGCGCCATCGCCGCCACGCCCGGCAGCGCATCGGCCCGGTCGCCGCCGGCCAGGGCGGCGGCGGCGATCCGGGCCAGCGCCTCGAGGTAATCCGCCGGCGCCTCGCCCAGGATGCGGGCGCTGTGCGCCAGCGCGTTGAAGACCAGCCCCAGCCAGTCGCCCAGCCGGCCGTCGGCGATGCAGGTGCCGCGCGCCGGGCAGGCGACGCGGACGAAGCGGGTGACGGCGATCCGCCGCCGGGCCAGGACGCGGCCCAATTCCTCGGCGCGGTCGCGCGCGGCGCCCTCGAACAGCGCCAGATCCTCGGGGCGCAGCACGGTATCGCCCTGGGGCTCGGCCAGATGGCCAAGCGCCAGCAGCTCGCCCACCAGCCCGCCGCGGCTGTGGCTGACCAGGTGCAGCTCGGCCCCCTGCGGCAGTTGCCCCAGCAGGTCCAACGCATTCTGCACCGGGTCCTCGGTCAGGCTGCGGTGGTCGAAGGCCAGGATGCGGCCCGGATAGGCCAGGTGCAGCGCCCGCCAGACCTCGGGCTGACCCGGTTGCAGCTTGCCGAAACTGCCCAGGGTCGAGGAACCGGTGCCATGCAGGAACAGAAGCCAGGGCAGGTCCTGCTGCTCCTCGCCCGGCTGCAATCCATCTGCGAGCGGCACCAGGCTGCCGTCCTGGTGCCACAGCTTCAGGCCCAGAGGCACCCATCCTTCGTATTCCCGGGCCAGATCCAGCGCCGACGCCTGGGGGCCGCGCAGGACGACACGGCGGATGGTCCAGGTGACGATGCCCCGCGCGGCGTCGGCGGTTGCGAGTTCGGGCGGCGGTTGCAGGACCAGTTCGTGCGGGATCGCCAGCACATCGGGCGCGGCACCCGAGCGCGCCAACACCATGCTGCCCGGCAGGCGCCGCGCCAACTCGTCGCCGCGGATCATCAGCCGGGCGCCGTCGTCGGTCTCGATCTCGACGATTTCGTTGTCGGCGATGTCGAGCGCGATCCGGTCGGCCTCGTCCCGGTTCGCCGAGATCAGCACGGCGGCGCGGATCTCGGGGTCGCCAGCCTCCGGCAGCGGCTGGCCTTGCAGCAGGATCTTCACGGACGCACCTCTTGCGCGGCGGATGGGGTTTCGGCCGAGCGTGCCGGCGGGCGCAGCGTCGCCTCGTCCTCGACCGCATTCAGCAGGAACAGATAGGCCAGGGTCGAGGACATGCGGCGGCCCTCGAAACTGCCGGCAAAGCGGGCGTTCATCTGCGCGCGGTCGGAAAACAGCTTGTAGATGCGCTGCTGCACGAACTGGATCAGCCGCGGCCGGTAGATCGAGATCGGAAAGGCATAGGGCTCATAGGACAGGAATTCGGCGCCGCCGGGCTGCTCGACCATGCAGGGCCCGCGCCTTTCGTTCCAGCCTTGCAGCCGCTCGAGGATCAACTCGCGATCGCCCATGTAGATGCGCCGCTGCGTCGAGGGCCCGGCGCAGAACCATTCGATCAGCCGCTCATGCGAGTCGAGCGGGCAGAAGCGATAGTCGGGCCAGGGCCGTTCGGCGATCGGCTTGTCTGCCAGTGTCTGGTCCTGCGGCTGCGGTCCGTCGCAGCTGGGATCCTGAACGAGATCGAGGGCCGGCTTGCAGGCCGCTGGAAACAGTCGCGGCTCGGCATTGGCCAAGGCGGAACGGCAGCTCTCCACGCTCGCGCTCAGGTCCAGCCTGGCCGGGTCGGTTCGGTCGAGGACGGCCTCCATCAGCGCCCGGCTGTCCGGGTCCAGCAAGGGGGCCGGCTTCTTGTCCTGCGCGACCCGGAAAAGCGTCTTCGCGGCCTCGCCCAGGGCTGCGAGGCTGGCCGCCGCCAGCCTGGGATCCAGCGATTCGTCCGCCAGCGCCCGGCGCGCCTCGGCCGCGCTCCAGCGCAGCTTGCAGCGTTGATAAAGGATGCCGCGCTGCATCGGCAGCAGGGCGTTGAAGTGATCGACCTCGCAGGCCTTGAAGGCCACGTCGCGCGCCGTCGTGCTGCCGATATAGCCGATCAGCATGCCGTTGCGCATGTCGCGCTCGATCTTGTCGAGATAGGACACGCCCGAGGCGAAGACGATGGGCGAGAACACCGTCTTTTCCGAGCGCACCGCATCCGAAAACCGCATGGTCACCGCGTCGCACAGCATGTCGGTATGGTCCTTGTGCGCCAGCGGCAGGTTCAGCCCCTGGAAGCGGTCGCCCGAAGTGACGGGCCGCAGCGTCACCTGGAACTGGTCCTGGCCGGCAAAGATGTCGAGGCAGAGCTGCGCGAGATAGCCGTGCCATGCCCCCGGCCGGCTGGGGTCGCTGCCCGGCAGCAGATAGGAAAACGGCGGCGCATCCGCGCGCATGGCCATGACGATCTGTTGCGGACCCCTGCTGCTGCGCGCGCCCTCGCGCGCGGTCTGCGCCAGCGCGGGATGCGCCGGCCACAGCGCCAAGGCGGCGATGACCAGCAGCGGCAGGGCCTCGTCGGGCAGCCAGCGCTGCCGCAGCCGGCGGTTGCGTTCGGGCAATTCGCCCAGCACGCCCGCCGCCAGGAAGGCCAGCATGCCCAGCATGAGGTGCATCACCAGCTCGCCCCGTCCGGCGCAATCGCTCGAGGACAGCATGGCGAGCCCCGGGCATTGCTGCACCAGCGAGGGGTTCCAGTAATACTGGTGCTCGATCGACAGCAGGATGACCCCGGCCGCGCAGCCCACCCCATACCACAGCCGCATCGCCGAGCTCTTGCGCAGATCGGCC
Source organism: Paracoccus sp. DMF (assembly GCF_004407025.1). Lineage (NCBI taxonomy): Bacteria > Pseudomonadati > Pseudomonadota > Alphaproteobacteria > Rhodobacterales > Paracoccaceae > Paracoccus > Paracoccus sp. DMF. The sequence continues at coordinate 44,898 of NZ_SOKV02000010.1, read as the reverse complement.
GACAGCAGGGCCATCGGGATCAGCACCAGCAGGATGATCGCCTGGCTGGGGAAATAAAGGATGAACGGCGTGCTGCCGACATAGAGGCTGAAGAAATAGCTTGCCGTCGGCGCGACGAAAAACGCCTTCAGCGCGCCCACGCCCATCAGCCCCAGCACCGAGACCGCGACGCCCAGGCACAGGCAGGAGAAGATCTGCATGGCATAGCCCGACCGGCGCTGGGTCCTGGCCGCGCCGGCCCAGTCGCCGCTGTCCCAAAGGTATTGCCGCAGCGAAAAGGCGGCGAGCAGCGGCAGCCAGGTCAGGGCGGCGATGCGCAGCGTCTCGACCAGGGCGGTGGCCAGCACGCCATAGACATTGCTGGTTTCGACGAAGGTGCCGATCGGCTCGACCACGCCGCGCCAGGCCGCCGCGGCATAGGTCAGGAAGACCGCGATCAGCGCCAGGAACAGCCCGGCCTCGGGGCCGACCCCGGCCGAATCCGGCGGATCGGCCGCGACCAGCAGCCGATAGAGCGCCGGGTCGATGCGCACGGTGCCGGGGCGGCCGGGCCCGCGCGACTCGGATTCGGGATCCTGCACCGGGCTGTCGGGGTCACGTTCGATGAAGATCGCGAGAATCCCCACCAGGTCCAGGCGCAGGGCTTCGGCCTTTGTCGCCGCCTCGGCCATATCGGTGCGGAAACGATCCTTGCGGTTCGCGAGGTCGACGCCGGTGGCGGCTTCGGGCACTTCGGAGATGCGCTTGTGCAATTGGTCCAGCAGCTTGGCGGCATCGTGTACATAGTCCTGTTCCATCGCGTAGACCCGGTTCGAGACCTCGCGCCCGGGCCATTTCCCCCGCGCCGACCGCGCCCAGGAAATCAGCAGCTCCAGCTGGGCCAGCAACGAGATCAGCGCGTCCTGGCTGGACTTGCGCTGCATGGCCGGGTCGCTGGACCAGGGATGGCGCGCGAAGGTCTGCACCCAGGGCTCGCGATAGCTCGCCAATCGCCGGGTCAGGTCATCCCTTGCGGGATCGGGGGCGCTGGTCGCCGCGTCCAGCGCCACGATCAGGTTGCGCATGGTCTGTTCCAGCCGCACCGGGATGCCCACGGCACGATAGGCGCGGTTGCGCAGCCAGCCCTCGGTCAGCTTCACCGGCGGCAGCATCTCGGCCAGCCCGGCGAAGGCAAAGGCCAGCATCAGCGGCCATTGCGCGCTGTCGAATTGCAGCTTGTCGACATCCATCTGGATGCCGGCGACCGGAATCATCTGCGTCGACTGCAGGATCAGCCGGCCGAAAAACGTCAGCGAGACATAAAGCAGCAGGATCGCGCCGCAATAGATGAAATAGGCGCGGATCAGGGCGCCGTGCCCGCCGATATCGCCGGGGCTCAGCTCGCCCAGGGCGCGCGACACGGATCGGACATCGGATTTGACGAGAAATCTTTTCCAGGCGAAGAGTGCGATGAAGAGGCAGCCGAAGATGAAGGCATAGAGAAAGCCGGGCGCAAATTTTATGCCCATCATCGGGACCTGGTTCAGCGCATCCGGGCGCAGGTCGCCATAGGTCCAAAGCGACATCGGAACGCCGGCGGGCCACGGGTTTTCCATGCAGCCTCCGATACCAATAACGATACACGGCCAAGGCCCGTCACAGGCCCGGCGTCAGCCGTCAGCAGCGCTGAAGGTTGGGGTCGCAGACCCCGGCCATGGCAGGAGAAACGGTCACGGTCGGAGCGAGAGAAAAGGCAAGCGCAAGACAAAGGACAAGGAAACGCATCTCGAATCTCCTTTTCGTATCAGGGACTCTACCATGGAGTGCATGCCTTGTTAATCATTTTCGACCAAACCGCGACGACACCGCCGCTCCGAAAAGAAGGGCCATGACTTCATCAATGCTGATCGGCGGTTTTTCCAAGGGGGAGCATCAGATCGCGGCGGTGAATATCTCGAACGGCAGCAGAAAGACAAAAGGATCAACTCGCGCGCAGCCGCCGATGCGGCTGCATTCAGAAGCGGCATCAAGCTGGTCTCATCTTCCTGACCGGGCATTCCTTCAGCACCTGTCCTGACCGCCGCCGCCAGGACCGGCGACGGCGAGCTTGCGGCTCATCCGCCGTCGGGCGATCTGAAACCTGTGGCGCAGGGTGTTGTGACCGCTGATCCGCTCTCGCCGGCGCTGGGCAGGATGCCGGCATGGGCGCCGACCGTGACCGCCTGCTCGACGCGGTCCAGATGGTTGTTGCGGAAACGCGCACCGACCACCGGCCGACACCAAAAGCGGCAGGCGGCCGAAGTCTTACTATTCCTATCGGAATTCTTTTGCGATAATGGTGCCGCGAAACAGCAGGGCTATGCCATGACAGACCGAGCGCATTCCGGGCCGGCGCCGGCCGCGACGCCGAAGAAGAAAAAGAAGGGCAGCCTGGCGCGCCTGTGGCTGCTGATCCACGGCTGGCTGGCGCTGCCGCTCTGGGCCTATGTGTTCTTCATCTGCGTGACCGGCACCATCGCCACCATCAGCCACGAGCTGATCTGGCTGACCAATGCCGATGTCCGCGCCATCCGCCCCGCGGGCGCCGAAGAGCGGCTGAGCGCCGACGCGCTGGCCGCCGCCGTGGCCGAGCAGCGCCCCGGCAGCCGCGTCAGCGCGATCTCCTGGCCGGTCGAGACCCATTTCGCCCCCACCGTCTCGGTCAACGACGCCAAGGGCGAATCCGCGACGCTCTACGTCAACCCCTATGACGGGCAGATCCAGGGCGTGGCGGGCACGATCGGCTTTCGCTATTTCATCCGCGCCCTGCACGGCTGGCTGTTCCTGCCCTGGAACGGGGGTTATTCCTGGGGCTGGTATGCGGTCAGCTTCATGGGCATCCCGATGATCGCTTCGCTGATCACCGGCATCCTGGTCTACAAGAAGTTCTGGCGCGCCTATTTCAAGCCGCGGCTGCGCATCGGCAAGGGCGCCCGCACCTTCTGGGGCGATTTCCACCGCTTGGCGGGCATCTGGTCGATCCCCTTCATCGCCATCATCGGCGTGACCGGCACCTGGTTCTTCCTCGAAGGGCTCTTGTCGGACAATGGCATCACCGTCTCGACCGCGGGGGTGCCGACGGTGCTGGAGCGCGCGCAGATTCCCGAGGCCGCCTCCCGCGCCGACCTGCCGCCCTTCAGCATGGACGCGATCATCGCCTCGGCCAGGGCGGCGCATCCGGGGCTGCGGGTGGACAACGTGAGGCTGCCCTCGGACGTCTTTACCCCGGCCAGCATCTCTGGGCGCGCGGCCTTTCCGCTGTTCTATGAAAGCGCGATGATCAACCGCTATGACAACCAGGTGGCCAAGCTGAACCGCGTCTCGGACCGCTCGGTGCTGGAGCTGGTGACCGATTCGATGTATCCGCTGCATTTCGGCGATTTCCTGGGCGTCTGGCTGAAGCTGGTCTATTTCTTCTTCGGCGTGCTCTTGTCGATGATGGTGCTGTCCGGGATGCTGATCTGGACCAGGCGCACCGCGCGCGAGACCGGGGCCTTCATCGCCGAGCGCCGCGCCGCCCGGCTGGAGCCCGCGGAATGAGCGCCGGCATCGCCCGCGGCCATGCCACCACCCGGCTGGGGCGCTGGTGGCAGGAATGGCGCTTTCACCTGAACGTGCTGCTGATCGTGGTGCCCGTCGCCGCCTTCCCGGCCTTCTATCACCTGGCCCGGCTCAGCACCGGCGAGGCGGGCCTGGGCGCGCGCGCGCCGAGCCTGGTCCAGGTCGGACCCTTCGAGCTGCGCCTGGTCGAATTCAACGACGACGCGCCGATCGACGCCGGTGTCGCGGGCATGCGCAAGGTGTTTCGCCTGGCGCTCTGCGAGGGCTGCGACGACCGCATCCGTGCCGTCCATGTCCGCATCGGCAAGCCGCGCTCGCTGCGCGCCGCCGGGGCGCTGTTCAGCGGCCCCGCGGCGCGGCAGTCGGCCGATCTCGCCGTGCCCGAAAGCGCCCGGCCGGATGACGGGCTGTGGCTGACCGTCGAGGAATGGGACGGCAGCGTCCACAAGGGCGAGCTGGCGCTGGAGGAGGCCTCGCCCGCCACCGCCGAATGGCTGCGCCGCATACAGGAGAAACGCAAATGACCCGGATCGCAATCGCCTGCGCCGCCCTGCTGGTCTCGGCCCTGCCGGCCGCGGCGCATTATCCCTTCTGCACCTGCATGGCCAAGGGCGGCGAGATCACCTGCGAGGGCGGCTTTTCCGACGGCACCAGCGCCGAGGGGGTCAAGCTGGACGTGATCTCCTATGACGAGGACGTGCTGGTGCCGACGAAATTCGACGCCGCCAGCAAGGTGCATTTCCCCAAGCCGGACGGCGCGTTCTACATCCTCTTCGACGCCGGCCCCGGCCATGTCGTCGAGGTCGACTGGCAGGACGTCGAGGGTTTGAGCCCGTGAATGCCCGCGTGATCGTCCCGCCCGCCTCGGGGCGGCGGGAAAGCCTTGCCGTGCTGGTCCTGGCGCTGCTGATCCTGGCCGGGTCGTCGCTGGTCGTCGCCCTGCATCGCGACCGCGTCTCGGTGACGGCGCTGCCGGGCTGGCAGGTCGACCTGCGCTCGGGGCTGAATGCCGCCGAACAGGGGCTGACCGCCGACCTGCTGAACGCGGCGCCGGAATTCGCCTGGCTGCCCGACAACGCCCCGGCCGCGCTGGCCGCCGAGGGGCTGCCGCCCTTCGTCGCCGACGCCACCGCCGAGGCGCGCGGCGGCCATGCCTGGCAGGAACTGGGCGCGGGCGCGCTGCGCGGCTGGCTGGGCCTGCCGGCAAGGCCCGAGGCGGCGCGGCCGATGCTGCTGCGCATGGACAAGGACAGCCCGACGGTCTGGATCGGCGAAGGCGCCGGCGTGCCTGCGGCGCTGGACGACGCCGCGCTGATCGCGGCCGGCTGGCGGCAGGTGGTGACCCGCTATGACGCCAGCGTCACGCGAAAGGATGCCCACCCGTGACCCTGACCCGACGCGGCCTTCTGGCGGCCGGCCTTGCCTTGCCTTTCGCCGCCCTGCCTTTTGCCGCGCGCGCCCGCGCGGCCGCGCCCCTGCGGATCGGGGTGACGCTGCATCCCTATTATTCCTGGGTCGCCAATATCGCCGGCGAGCAGGCCGAGGCGGTGCCGCTGGTCCCGGTCGGCTTCAACCCCCATGCCTATGAGCCGCGGGCCGAGGACATCCGCCGCATCGGCGCGCTGGACGTGGTGGTGCTGAACGGCATCGGCCATGACGATTTCGCCGGCCGCATGATCGCCGCCTCGGAACGTCCCGACGTGCCGGTGATCGAGGCGAACCGCAACGTGCCGCTGCTGCCGGCCGTCGGCGCCTTTGCCCGTGGCCTTGGCGATACCATCGACGGCAAGGTGGTGAATTCGCATACCTTCATCTCGATCGCCGGGGCGATTTCGCAGGTCCAGACCATCGCGACCGAGCTTGGCGCGCTGCATCCCGACCGGGCCGAGGTCTTTGCCGGCAACGCCCGCGCCTATAACCGCCGATTACGCAAGCTGCGCGCCGATGCGCTGGCGCAGGTGACGCAGGCGCCCTCGCCCGATTTCAGGGTCGCCACCATCCACGGCGCCTATGACTACCTGCTGCGCGAATTCGGGCTGGAGGTCAGCGCCGTGGTCGAGCCGGCGCATGGCATCGAGCCCTCGCCCTCGCAACTGGCGCGGACCATCGACAAGATCCGGGCGATGAACGTCGCGGTGATCTTCTCGGAATCGAACTTCCCCTCGGCCTATGTCGAGACCATCGAGGCCGAGACCGGCGTCGCCATGTATCCGCTGTCGCACATCATCCACGGCGCCTATACGCCCGAGAAATTCGAGGTCGAGATGGCCCAGAACCTCGCCACCGTCGTGCGCGCCATCCGCGAGGGCGGCAAGGCATGAGCGGGCCGGGCATCGCGGTCCGGGGCCTGTCGCTGAGCTTCGGCCGCACGCGGGTGCTGGAGGATGTCGCGCTGAGCGTGGCGCCGGGCAGCATCCATGCGCTGGTCGGGCCCAATGGCGGCGGCAAGTCCTCGCTGATCCGCTGCCTGCTGGGGCAGATGCCGCATCAGGGGCAGGTGGCGCTGGACTGGCCGGGGCCGGCCGGGCGCATCGCCTATGTGCCGCAGGCGCTGCAATTCGACGCCTCGCTGCCGATGACCGTGCTGGATTTCCTGGCGGCGCTGGACGGAAACCGCCCGGTCTTCCTGCGCCCCGATGCCGCGGCCCGCGCCCGGATCGAGGCGCGGCTCGGCCATGTCGGCATGGCCAGCAAGTCGGATCGCCGCATGGGCGCCCTGTCTGGGGGCGAGCGGCAGCGCGTGCTGATGGCCCAGGCGCTGGATCCGGCGCCCGACCTGCTGATCCTGGACGAGCCGATGGCCGCGCTGGACGAATCCGGGGCGGCGCTGTTTCAGACGCTGCTGGCCGACCTGCGCAGCCAGGGCGTGACCGTGCTCTGGGTCGAGCATGACCTGGCGGCGGTGCGGCGCCTGGCCGACCGCGTGACCGCGCTGAACCGCCGGGTGCTGTTCGACGGCCTGCCGCAGCACGAGCTGACGCCCGAGCGGGTGCTGGCGTTGTTTTCGCATCGGGGTGCCGCCGCATGAGCTTCGAGAATTTCCGCCAGGCCGTGCAGGCCTTGGCCGAGGCCGGCTGGCTGCCCTCGGCGCTGGGCTGGGGCTTTGCCGTCAACGCCATGCTGGCCGGGCTGGTCGTCGGGCCGATGCTGGGCGGCCTCGGCACGCTGGTGGTGATCCGCCGCCACGCCTTCTTCGCCGAGGCCGTAGGCCATGCCGCGCTGACCGGCGTCGCCATCGGCATCCTGGCCGGCGAGCCCTATACCGGCCCCTATGGCGCACTGTTCGGCTATTGCCTGCTCTTTGCCATCGGGCTGGAGTATCTGCGCGGCCGCACCGGGCTTTCCGCCGACACGCTGATCGGGGTGTTCCTGTCGATGTCGCTGGCGCTGGGGGCCTCGGTGCTGCTGATCCTGGCCGGCAGGATCAACGTGCATATCCTGGAAAACGTGCTCTTCGGCTCGATCCTGACCGTGAACGGCACCGATCTTGCGGTGCTGGCGGCGGTGGGGGCGCTGGTCATGGCGCTGACCGCCTGGCTCTACAACCGCTTCATGGCGGCCAGCTTTCACCCGGCGCTCGCGGTGGTGCGCGGCGTGCCGGTGCGGCGGCTCGACTACCTCTTCGTCATGCTGGTGACGGTGGTCACCGTCGCCTCGCTCAAGATCGTCGGCGCGGTGCTGGTGGGCGCGCTCTTGGTCATCCCGGCCGCGGCGGCGCGCACCGTGGCGCGCGGCGTCCGCGGCTTCTGGTGGATCTCGGTCGGCATCGCGACATTCGCCACGCTGGCGGGCATCCTGCTGCCGATGCAGTTCGACCTGCCGGTGCCCTCGGGCGCGGCGATCATCCTGGTGGCGGGCAGCTGCTTTCTCATCTGCGCCCTGATCCGCGCCTTGCGAGGTGACGCATGAAACGCCTTCTCCCTGCCCTGCTGCTGGCGCTGCTGGCCTTGCCCGCCGCGGCCGAGACGCTGCTGACCGCCCATCCGGCGACCGAGGCCCTGGCGCGGCGCCTGACCTTCGGCACCGCGATCGCCGTCGAGGCCGTGCAGCCCGAGAAGCTGCCCGCCTCGCGCCTGCACTCCTATCTGGCCGGGCGCGGCCGCGACCGGCTGGAGCAGGCGGCGCGGCCGGCGGATGCGGTGCTGACGCTGGGCGGCATCTGGCCGGCCGATCCGCTTTATCCCGCTGCCCGCCGCGCCAATATCCGCATCGTCGAGATCGACGCGACCCGGCCCTTGGACCAGCGCCTGCCGGGCATCGCGCGCCTGGGCGAGGGCAATGCCGATGCGCCGCTCTATGCCATGCTGGGGCTCGAGCCCATGCCGCCCGCGGGCGAGGAAACGGCGCCCTGGCTGTCGCCCACGCGGCTGGGCGAGATGGCCGAGATCGTCGCGGGCGACCTGACGCGCCTGGCGCCGGCCGAGGCCGGGCGGATCGCGCAGAACCTGCGCGGGCTGAAGCACGAGCTGTTGCAGGCCAAGGCCGCGGCGGACCAGGCCATGGCCGCGCGCGACAGCGCCGAGGCGGTGGCGCTGTCGCCGCAATTCAGCTATCTCGCCGCCGACCTGGGGCTGGAACTGCGGGCGCGCATCATCGCCGCGCCCTCGGAATGGACGCCGGAGCGGGCGACGAAGCTCGCGGACTGGATGGCGGCCGAGGGGATCGACACGGCGTTGACCGCCCGCGACCTGCCCGAACCCCTGGCCGAGGCCCTGGCGGGCAAGGGCATCGGCGTGCTGCTGCTGGACAGCGCCGCCCCCGGCGATCCGGCGCAGCTGATCGCCGGCAACATCGCCAGGCTGGCCCGGAGCGGGCAGCAGAACTGATCTCCGCGACTGCCGGAAGCGGACGAACCGCACCATCGGCATGAGCCCCCTTAGTCCCTGCGAGGGAACGCGGCCTCGCGAGCCGGCGTTGCGAAAGCAGGCATGGGGGGATGGCGATGGGCCGATGGGGCGGAGAATGGGTCGGCGACAACTGGCGCGTCAGCCTGTGGGCGCCCGGGGCGCGCGCGGTCGCGCTGGTCCTCGAAGGGCGCGACCACGCCATGACCCGGGACCCGGACGGCAGCTGGAGCGCCGCCGTCCCCGCCCGGGCCGGCGCCCGCTACATGCTGCGCGTCGATGGCGCGCTGTTCCCCGACCCCGCCAGCCGCTTGCAGGACGGCGACGTTCATGCGCCCTCGGTCGCACATCGGGCGGACTATGCCTGGCAAGCGGACTGGCCGGGCCGCGATTGGGCCGAGGCGGTGATCTATGAGCTGCATGTCGGCAGCTTCACGCCGCGGGGCACCCTGCTGGCGGCGGCGGAAAGACTGGACCAGTTGGCGGCGCTCGGCTTCACCGCCATCGAGCTGATGCCGCTGGGGCAGTTCCCGGGACAGCGCGGCTGGGGCTATGACGGCGTGCTGCCCTTTGCGCTGCACCCGGCCTATGGCACGCCGGACGACCTGCGCCGTCTGGTCGACAGGGCGCATGCGCTGGGGCTGATGGTGCTGCTGGACCTAGTGATGAACCATTTCGGCCCGGAAGGCGCCGTGCTGTACCGCATCGCGCCCGAATTCTTCGACGCTTCGCGGCAGACGCCCTGGGGCGCGGCGATCGACTTTTCCCGACCTGCCGTGCGCGACTACTGGTGCGAATGCGCCGCGCATTGGCTGGGCGCGTTCCGCCTGGACGGGCTGCGGCTGGATGCGGTGCATCAGATCACCGGGCCGGGCGCCGACGAATTCCTGGTCGAATTCGCCCGCCGCACCCGCGCCGCCTGCCCCGGCCGCCCCGTCCATCTTGTGGTCGAGGACGAACGCAACCTGCCCGACCTGCGCCGACAGGGCTATGACGCCAGCTGGAACGACGATTTCCACCACGCGGTCCATTGCCTGCTGACCGCCGAGGATCACGGCTATTACGCGAGCTTCGCCCGCGATCCGCTGGCCGACCTGGCCCATGCCCTGCGCCGCGGCCATGTCGAGGAGGGCCAGCCCCGCGCCGGCCGCGACGGCCCTCGCGGCGCGGATTGCGGCGACCTGCCGACGACGGCTTTCGTCAATGCGATCCAGACCCATGACCAGATCGGCAATCGCGCACAGGGCGAGCGCCTGCTGAGCCTGGCCGAGCCGGAGGGCGTGCGGCTGGCCTATGCCCTGCTGCTGGTCGCGCCCTATATCCCCATGGTCTTCATGGGCGAGGAACGCGGCGCGCGCGCGCCCTTCCTGTTCTTCGCCGATTACCGGGGCGACCTGGCCCAGGCGGTGCGCGACGGCCGCCGGGCCGAATTCGCCGCCGACGCGGGCTTTGCCGAGGCGCCCGATCCGCTGGACCCCGAGACGCTGCGCCGGTCGCGCCTGGACTGGGACGCCCCGGATACCGAGGGCTGGCAGGCGCTGACGCGCCGCGCGCTGCGCTTTCGCCACCGGCAGGTCGTGCCGCTGCTGAAAAGCGGCCGGCGGTCCGCCGAGGTCGAGCGCCTCGGCAGCCACGGGCTGACCGCCGCCTGGCATTTCGGCGCGGGCAGCCTGCATGTCGCGCTGAGCGCGGGCGCGCCGGCCCCCCTGCCCGCGTGGGGTGAATTCGTGCTGGGCCGGCCCGGGCGCGACCGCTTCGCGCTGACCGCGCGGGTGGAGCCGGCATGACCGCGCCGCTGCCCACCGCCTCTTATCGCATCCAGCTGCGCGGCGGCGTGGATTTCGCCGCGGTGCGGGAGCGGCTGGACTATATCGCGGACCTCGGGGTGTCGCATCTTTACCTGTCGCCGATCTTCGTCGCGGCGGCCGGCTCGACCCATGGCTACGACATCACCGATCCGACCCGGATCGACCCGGCCCTGGGCGGCCTGGACGGGTTCCGGGCGCTGGCGCGTGCGGCGCGGGCGCGGGGACTGGGCATCATCCTGGACATCGTGCCGAACCACACCGCCTTCACGCTGGAAAACCCCTGGCTGCGGGACGTGCTGCGCCATGGCGCGGCCAGCCGCCATGCCGCGGCCTTCGACATCGACTGGCAGGCCGGGCCGCTGGTCCTGCCCTTTTTGCCCGAGCCCTTCGAAAAGCTGCTGGCCGAGGGCGCTTTCTCGGTCCGGGACGGCCTGTGGCAATTCGGCGAGATGCGCCTGCCGCTGGCGCCGGGCAGCGACCCGGGCCAGGATCTGCGCGCCCTGCACGAGGCGCAGCATTGGCGGCTGGTGCATTACGAGCTGGAGCGCGACGGCATCACGCATCGGCGCTTCTTCAACGTGACCAGCCTGATCGGCATGCGGGTCGAGGATCCGGCGGTGTTCGACGCCACCCACGCCCTGATCCTGGACCTGGTGCGTCAGGGGCTGGTGCAGGGGCTGCGCGTCGATCACGTCGACGGCCTGGCCGATCCCGGCGCCTATCTGCGGCGGCTGCGCGCGGCGCTGCCCGACACGCCGGTCTGGGTCGAAAAGATTCTGGTCGGGGATGAGGCGCTGCCCGATTGGCCCTGCACCGGCACCACCGGCTACGAATCCGGGCGGCTGATCGCGCGGCTGCTGACCGACGCGGCGGGCCTCGCGCGGCTGGACCGGATCTGGCGCGACGCCACCGGCGCGACCGCGGATTTCCGCGACGTGCTGCAGCAGGCCAAGCTGGATGTGCTGGAGCACGAGCTGGCCGCCGAGCGGCGCCAGCTGCGCGACATGGCGGCGGCCGCGGCGCAAGGCTCGGCCCTGGCCGAGCCCGGCCCGGAATCGCTGCGCGAAGCCGTCACCGCCCTGTTGGTCGCGATGCCGCGCTATCGCACCTATCTGGACGATGGGGCGGAGCCGCGCAACGCCGAGATCCTGCGCACCGCTGCCGACCGGGCGGCGCAGGGCCTGCGCGGGCGCACGGTGCTGGACCTGGTCGTGTCGCTGATGCTGGAACCGCCGAACCAGGCGGGGCGCGCCCTGGCCCGGCGCTTCCAGCAGGTCTCGGGCGCGCTGCTGGCCAAGGCGCAAGAGGACACGGCCGGTTTCCGCTGGGCCCGCTATCTGGCGGCAAACGAGGTCGGGGCCGAGCCCGACGAGCCGACCATCACCGAGCCCGAGGCGAATGACGCGCTGGCGCGGGGCCGGCCCGGCGACATGGTGGCGGTCTCGACCCATGACAGCAAGCGTTCGGGCGATGCGCGCATGCGGCTCGCCGCCATCAGCCACGACCCCGAGGCGTTCCGGGCGCTTTACCAGGCGGCTTCGGCCCTGCCCGAGGCCCAGGACGTCGCGCCGGAATGGCGCTGGTATGCGCTGCAATCGGCCTTGGCGCTGTGGCAGGGCGATGCCGGTTCCGCGGCGCCCCGGCTGGCCGACCACCTGGAAAAGGCCATGCGCGAGGCCAAGCTGACCAGCTTCTGGTCCAGCCCCGACCGCGAGGCGGAACAGGCAGCGGCCGGGTTCGCCGCCGCCGTGCTGCGGCAATGGGCGGCGGACCCGCCGCCGGAACTGGCGCGGCTTCTGGTGCGCGGCGCGGCGCTGGCGCTGGCGCAGCGCGCCTTTCACATGCTGCTGCCGGGCTTTCCCGACCTCTATCGCGGCGACGAGGCACCCTTCCTGGCGCTGACCGATCCCGACAACCGCCTGCCGCTGGACTGGCAGGCGCTGGCGCGGGCCGATGACCCCAAGGCGCGCTGGACCCGCGCGCTGCTGCAACTGCGGGCAGAGCATGCCGGCTTCCTGCGCAGGGCCTCGGCCCGGATCGAGGCCTCGGCCGCGGCGATCCGGCTGCTGCGCCAGGACCAGGACCGGGTTCTGGGCGCGGAAATCCTGTATCATCAGCCGCCTGCACCGGACGCCCGCATCGTGCTGCGGCAGGCCTTCGCGGATGGCGTGCAGCTCGTGCTGTTCTGGCAAGGTAATAATTAATTGATAAGGGCTGGAACAACGGGCGGCCGGACGGGTTCCCCACCCGACAGCCCAGGGTTGCGGGCTGGCGTCCCCTTCAGCAAAGGAACTCGCCGATGTCCGACAGGTCCATTTCCCTGCCCGCCGCGACCGCAACCATCCTGCTGGCAGGCGGCAAGGGCACCCGCCTGCATGAACTGACCGCCCGGGAAAGCAAGCCCGCGGTGTTCTTTGCCGGGCGCAACCGCATCGTCGATTTCGCCATGGCGAACGTGGTCCGGTCCGGGCTGGACCGGCTGCTGGTCGCCACGCAATTCGCGCCGACCACGCTGCACCGGCATCTGCCTGGGCAATGGGGCCGGCATTTTCCGGCCGGCGGCCTGATCCTGCGCGACGGGCGCGGCTATTACGACGGCACCGCCGATGCCGTGCGCCGCAACTGGCTGCAGATCCAGGCCTGGGGCGCCGAGCAGGTGCTGGTCCTGGCCGCCGACCATATCTACGAGATGGACTATGCCGCGCTGATCGCGGCCCATCGCCGTTCCGGGGCGGCGGTGACGATCGCGGCGGATGTGGTGCCCCGCGCCCAGGCCAGCGGCTTCGGCGTCATGCAGACGGACGCGGCGGGGCGCATCCTGGACTTCCTGGAAAAGCCCGCCGCGCCGCCGCCGATGCCGGGGCAGCCGGACCAGGCGCTGGTCTCGATGGGGGTCTATGTGCTGTCGGCCGCCTGGTTGCGCGCGCGCCTGTTCGGCGATGCCGCGCGGGCCGCGGATTTCGGCCACGACCTGATCCCGATGGCGGTGGCGCGGGGCGAGGCCGGAAGCTATCGCCTGCCGCCCGCCGCCTCGGGGCAGATCTATTGGCGCGACGTGGGCACGCTCGACGCGCTGCGCCAGGCGCATCTGGACTTCCTGGCCGGTGCGCCCGCCCGCCTGCCCCATCCCGCGCCGGCGGCGGAATGGTCGCTGGGGCGCGGCAGCCTGGCGATGCCCGGCGCCCATGTCCCGGCCTCGGCCCGGCTCAGCGCCGCCATCGTCGCGCCCGGGACGCATGTCCCGCACGGGCTGGTGGTCGGCGAGGACCCCGACGAGGACGCGCGCTGGTTCCGCCGCGACGGCCAGACCGTGCTGGTCACGCCCGAGATGCTGCAACGCCGCGACGCCTGTCGCGCCCGGCTGCACCCGCTGCCCCGCAACGTGGCGTGACGAGGATGGCGATGCGCGACCTGTCCAGCCTGCGCTTCGATGCTGCCTCGGCCCGCTCCGACCTGCTGGGCGCCGAATTCCTGGGCGAGGGCACGAATTTCGCCCTGTTCTCGGACCATGCGACGCGGGTCGAGCTGTGCCTTTTCGACGACAGCGGCGAAAGCGAGATCGCGCGCCTGGACCTGCCGGAAATGGAGGGCGGCATCTGGTTCGGCTACCTGCCCGAGGTGGCGCCGGGGCAGGTCTATGGCTATCGCGTCCACGGCCCTTACGCGCCCGAACAGGGCCACCGCTTCAATCCGGCGAAGCTGCTGCTCGACCCCTACGCGCGCGAATTGCGCGGCGCGATCCAATGGGACGACGCGCTGCATGGCTATGAGGTCGGCCAGGACGACCTGAGCCTCGACCAGCGCGACAGCGCGCCCTTCATGCCCAAGGCGGTGGTGGTGGATGCGGCCTTCGACTGGGACAGCGACAAGGCGCTGCGTCATCACTGGTCCGACACCGTGCTCTACGAGGCCCATGTCAAGGGCCTGACCCGATTGCATCCGGAGGTGCCCGAGGCCGACCGCGGCACCTTCCGCGGCCTCGCCAGCGAGGCGGTGATCGGGCATCTGCAAGGGCTGGGCGTGACGACACTGGAACTGCTGCCCATCCACGCCTTTGCCAATGACCGCCACCTGGTCGAAAAGGGCCTGTCGAACTATTGGGGCTATTCGACCCTGTCCTTTTTCGCGCCGCATGCGCCCTATCTGCAATCGGGCCGCATCCGCGAGATCAAGGAGACCGTGCGCCGCCTGCATGCCGCCGGGATCGAGGTCATCCTGGACGTGGTCTATAACCACACCTGCGAAGGCAGCGAGCTGGGCCAGACCCTGTCCTTTCGCGGCATCGACAATGCCTCCTATTACCTGTTGTCGCCCGAGGATCCGCGCCACAGCTTCGACACCACCGGCACCGGGAACACGCTGAACGTGGCGCATCCGATGGTGCTGCGCATGGTGATGGACAGCCTGCGCTACTGGGTGCAGGCCATGCATGTCGACGGCTTCCGCTTCGACCTCGCCTCGACCTTGGGGCGCGAGGCCGAGGGGTTCGAGCGCGACGGCTCGTTCTTCAACGCCATCCGCCAGGACCCGGTGCTGTCGGGCGTCAAGCTGATCGCCGAGCCCTGGGACGTGGGCGACGGCGGCTATCAGGTCGGCGGCTATCGCTGGCCGTTCCGGGAATGGAACGACAAGTTCCGCGACGACAGCCGCCGCTTCTGGCGCCGCGATCCGGGGCTGCTGCCGGCGCTGGCCGAGCGGCTGTCGGGCTCGCCGGTGCAATTCGCCCACAGCCATCGCCCCGCGACCTCGAGCGTGAATTTCGTCGCGGCGCATGACGGCTTTACCCTGATGGACACCGTCAGCTTCAACGACAAGCACAACGAGGCCAATGGCGAGGACGGCCGCGATGGCCATGACAACAACCTGTCCGACAACCTGGGCGCCGAGGGCCCCAGCGACGATCCCGGCATCCTGACCGCACGGCTGCGCCGGATCCGGGCGATGCTGGCGACGATGCTGCTGGCGCAGGGCGTGCCGATGATCCTGGCCGGCGACGAGCTGGGCCATTCCCAGCAGGGCAACAACAATGCCTATTGCCAGGACAACGAGATTTCCTGGATCGACTGGGCCTCGGCGCGCGAGGACATCCGCGCCGCGGTCGCGGCCCTGGCGGCGTTTCGCCGCGAAAGCGGGCTGGCGCATAACCGCTTTCTGGCCGCCGAGGGCGATCCGCAGGCGCGCTGGCTGCATCCCCAGGGCCGCGAGATGGCCGAGGCGGACTGGCAGGACGCCGAGCTGCGCTGCATGGGCATGCAGATCACCATGGACCGGGACCGACTGCTGCTGCTGGTCAATTCCGGCGAGGATGCCGAATTCGCCCTGCCCGAGGGCGAATGGCGGCTGCGTCTCGACAGTTCGGCTGACGAGATCGCCCGTGATGACATCGTCCAGGGCAGCATCGCGTTGCCCTGGCAAAGCGTGATGGCGCTGACGCGCCAGTTAACCTGATCGGAGGAAGAACCATGGCAGACACCGAACGCATCCGCGCCCGCGCGCATGAGATCTGGGAGGCCGAGGGCCGTCCCGAAGGCCGCGAGCTGGAACACTGGAACCAGGCCGAGCAGGAAATGGCTGCCTCCGAAACCGGACCCGATCCCGAGCTCACGCCCGAGCGGGCCCAGAAGGAGATCAGCGGCGACGCCCCCGCCGGGGCCGAACCGGCCGGCGGGCCCGCCTTGCAGCAAGGCACGAACGCCCCCGGCCCGCGGGGCTGAGCAACCGCCAGGGACCGGGTCGCGCCCCATCGCGCGGTCCGGTCTTTGCCCGCGCCACTTGCAAGCCGCTTGAACGGGTCGCCCGCAGGGACTGCGCGCCTTTCGGGAACATCGGCGGGACGAAGCGGTTTCACCCTTGCAGACGAAAGGGTGCCAGATGCAGCCAGAAGCAGCCACTTCGCAGGATCTTGCGGCCGCGATCCGGGATCGCGCCGTGCCGCTTGCGGCCTTGGACGATCCCGGTTTCGGCCAAGCCTTCGACCGCTGGGCGGACCGCAGGATCATCCTGCTGGGCGAGGCCAGCCATGGAACCTCGGAATTCTATCGCGCCCGCGCGGCGATCACCGCCCATCTGATCCGCAATCACGGCTTCAGCATCGTCGCGCTCGAGGCGGACTGGCCCGACGCCGCCGCGGTGAACCGGCTGGTGCGCGGCCGCCCCATCGGCCGCGGCGAGCCGCCCTTCCAGCGCTTTCCGCAATGGATGTGGCGTAATGCGGAATTCTTCGCCTTCGTCGACTGGCTGCGCGGCTGGAACCTCGGCCATCCCGGAATGCAGGCCGGGCTCTACGGGCTCGACATGTACAGCCTCTACGGCTCGATCCGCGCGGTGCTGGATTATCTCGACCAGATCGACCCGGAAGCCGCCGCGCTGGCGCGCGAGCGCTATGCCTGCCTGGAACCCTGGGCGCAAGCGGCGCCGTCGCCGGCGGATGCCCGGCTGCGCGCCTGCGAGGAAGCCGTCATCCGCCAATGCCGCGAGCTTCTGGAGCGCAGGATGCGCTATGAGCCGCAGGATCCCGACGCCTTCCTGGACGCGGCGCAGAACGCCCGGCTGATCACCGCGGCCGAGCGTTATTATCGCCTGATGCATCACGGCGGCGCCTCGTCCTGGAACCTGCGCGACCGGCACATGTTCGAAACCCTGTGTCACCTGATGGAGCGCGACGGCGCCAAGGCGGTGGTCTGGGCGCATAATTCGCATATCGGGGACGCGCGCGAGACCACGATGGGCACCAAGCTGGGCGAGCTGAACCTGGGCCAGCTCTGCCGCGAGAAATGGGGCGACGCGGTGGCGCTGCTGGGTTTCGGCATGCATGGCGGCACGGTGGCCGCGGCCTCGGCCTGGGACGCCGAGATGGAGGTCAAGGCGCTGCGCCCGGCGCGGCCCGGCAGTTTCGAGGCCGCCTGCCACGATGCCGGACTGTCCGGCTTTCTGCTGGCGCTGGGCGACGCCGCGCCGGATCTGGCCGGCACCGAGCCGCTGCTGCAACGCTTCATCGGCGTCATCTATCGCCCCGAAAGCGAGCTGATGAGCCATTACCTCGAGACGCGGCCGGCCCGGCAATATGACGGCTGGGTCTGGTTCGACGAAACCTCGGCCGTCGATGCCGCCCCGGCCCGTGGCGCCAGGGACGGCATTCCCGAAACCTGGCCATGGGGCTTGTGATGAACATCGACCTGGTGCTTCCCAATCGCGACGCGGCGGGCCGCATGCTGGCCGACCGGCTGGAATCCTATCGCGACGGCCGCAATGTCGTGCTGGCCCTGCCGCGCGGCGGGGTTCCGGTGGGGCTTCAGATCGCGCGGCGGCTGCAGGCGCCGATGGACCTGCTGATGGTGCGCAAGATCAGCATGCCCGGCTTTCCGGAATTCGCCATCGGCGCCGTGATCGACGGGGCCGAGCCGCAGGTGCTGCTGAACGAGGCGGTGGACCCGGCCACCCTGCCCGCCGGCTATGTCGAGGCCGAGGCACAGCGCATGCTGGCGGAAATCGCCCGCCGCCGGGCGCTTTACCTTCAGGATCATCCGGCGATCCCGTTGGCCGGCAAGCGCGCCATCGTCGTGGATGACGGCATCGCCACCGGCGCCACGCTGCGGGTGGCGCTGGCCGCGCTGGCGCGGCTCGACCTGCTGGAGATCGTCGTCGCGGTTCCGGTCGCCGCGCCGGATATCGTCCGGGAATTGCGCCGCAAGGTTGCGGATGTGGTCTGCCTGATCACGCCCGACCCTTTCCGCGCGGTGGGGCTGCATTACGTGAACTTCGACCAGGTCAGCGACGCCGAGGTGACCGAGGCGCTGCGCCAGAGCCGGGAACATCCCTTTCCGGCCTGATCGCTGTGCCACGCGCGGGGAACCATTCGCAGGGCCGGCCGGTTGACCGGCTTTGCGAGCCGCGGTCCTGCCCGGCGCAACAGGAAGGGCGGACATGCCGGACGAAGCACGAAAGGCCCGCAGCGCCGAGGCCGAGCCGCAGGTCGGAAACGCCTTTTCGCGCCAGATCCACGGTCTTGGCGCCGAGGATCTGGCGCGCCGGCTGATCGGCGCGACGCTGCTGGTCCGCGGCGCGGGCGGCACGGTGATCGAGACCGAGGCCTATACCCGGGACGACCCGGCCTCGCACAGCTATCGCGGTCCGTCGGCGCGGAATGCTGCGATGTTCGGGCCGGCGGGCCATGCCTATGTCTATCGCTGCTACGGCATCCACCTGTGCCTGAACGTGGTGGCTCGACCGGGCGAGGCCGTGCTGATCCGCGCCCTGGCGCCGCACACCGGGCAGAAGCTGATGCAGGCGCGGCGGGGAAACGGGCTGCTCTGCAACGGCCCCGGCCGCCTGGCCCAGGCGCTGGGGCTCAGCCTGGCGGATGACGGCGCGCCCTTCGACGGTGGGGATCTGGCCTTGCTGCTGCCGACCGCGGCTCCGGACCTGCTGGTCGGGCCGCGCATCGGCATCAGCAAGGCCCAGGACCGGCCCTGGCGCTTCGGGCTGGCCGGCGCCGCCGGGCTCAGCCGGCCATTTCCGTCGCCGGGAACATAATCCCGCCCGGCTTGTTCCACGGGCCCAGCCATTCGAAGGAGGATCCCATGGCACAGGCAGGCAAGAAGTTCGGCGCCGGTCAGCAGGACCAGGGCAAGGGCGACGGCAGCGGCGGCATGACGCCGGAGGATACCGGCGAACTGCCCGAGAATGCGGTTCTTTCCAACCGCGACACCGCCCGCCATTCGGAGCAGCGCGGCTTGGACAGCCGTCACGTCCAGACCGAACAGCGCCAAGACCATGTGGGCAATCGGGAAACGGACCAGGCCCCGCCGCCCGAGGACGAGCCCTAGGCCGTAACATACAGTCAAGAAACAACTGGGCTTGGCGCGGGGCAAACCCGCGCCCCCTATCCGGCGCGCCCAAAGCAAGGCCGCGCGCATTTTAGCAACAGCAGTCTTTTACGAACCGGGCGGCTCGATCCATACGCCCATGGCTTGCAGGGTGATGACCGATGCCGCCGCAAGGGCGCCGCCGGCCATGAGATACGCCATCGTGGCGGAGGCGAGGATGATTTGATTTTGCATGCTCGTTTTCCTTCGCTATGCCCCTATCCGCTGTCAAACCAACGCACGAGCGAAAAGCGATCAGCGGAAAAGCGCTGCCCTGCCCGTTCAGGCGGCAAAGCCGTTCCCCTGGAACATCGCGCGGGTTCGCCGGTTATCGTGCCCTTCCCGAACAGGCATTGGAAAGGAACAGCCATGACCAGCAAGCACCCCAAGACCAGCCAGCCTTCGGATGCGGATCTGCGACACGATCCGGGCATCGGGCGCTCGAAAGGCGTCACCCGCAAGGATGCCGCGATCGGCGGCGAGAACACTTTCGAAGGCGACGTGCTGAACGACACCACCCCGCAAGGCGGCATCGACCCGCAGCAACGCGGCCGCGAGAACAAGTGAGCACCTTGCGCCAGAACAGGAAGGAGGTTGCAAATGACCGGTCAGAAGACGCGCCAGCAGCAGCGGCAGATCATCGAGAAGCGTGTGGACACCAGCAATGCCGACAAGGATTTCGATCCACGCCCCTATCTCGAGGCCGCCGAGGACCCCAACAGGCAGATCGTCGAGGGCGAAGGGCGCCCGCATGACCTGGAGGATGACGACGGCGATCCCATACCGCACGGCGAAAACCAGGAAAGCCAGCATCACAAGCGCAGCGGCAAGCCGGAGAGCGACGACTGAACGCTCATAATACGGCCTGCAGTTCGTCGCTGCCGGACGATCCGGTCGGGGCCGTTTCACGGCCGAACGCATCAATGGTGCTCGCCACGCCATCATGACCGCGCTGACCGGGCAGGTTCATGCGCCGCATCCGCAGGCGCGCAGGACGCCCGGCGCGGCTGGTCGGCGGGCGCCGATGCGATGGGCCGACCGATCCGGATGTTTCTCGCGGCGGGTCGGACCTCGGATCACATCGGCGCGCGAATGCTCTTGCAGATCCCGCAAAAGATCGCGCTGCTGGCGACAGGATGCCGACTGGTTCCGCTGCGGACTGTTCGAAATGCGGATTTCACCTGCACCCCGTCGCGGAAAGTTTCGGAACTGCCCCCCTCGCGAGTCGACCTTTGCCAGAGCGTTCGCCAGAACGAAGGCGTCGGAGCGCACCCTGTCGTCCATTGGCCCGACTGCAAGGCATCATGGTCGCGGCCTTTCAGCGCGCTCATCCCGCCATCTTCCACGCGCGGCGCAGATCGGCCATGAACGCCATCCGCTCCTTCTCGCGCGTTTCCGCGTCGCGAATGCGCAGCAGCCAGGACGGATGGACCGTGGCGACCAGGGGGGTGCCGTCCTCGATGCGGCCCGTCTTGCCGCGCAGCGACGAGATGGTGGTCGGACGGCCCAGCAATCCGCGGAGCGCGGTCGCCCCCATCGCCACCAGCACGGCCGGCGCGACCAGCTTGAGTTCTTGCCCCAGCCACCATTTGCAGCGGTCGATCTCGCCGGCATTCGGCGTGCGGTGCAGGCGGCGCTTGCCACGCGGTTCGAACTTGAAATGCTTGACGGCATTGGTGATGAAGATCTGGTCGCGCGGAATGCCGGCCTGGACCAGCGCCGCGTCGAACAGGCGGCCCGCCGGGCCGACGAAGGGACGGCCGGCCAGATCCTCCTTGTCGCCGGGCTGTTCGCCCACGACCATCATGCGCGCCTGCCGGTGACCCTCGCCGGGCACGACCTGCGTGGCATCGCGATAAAGCGGGCAGCGCGTACAGTTGGCCTCGGCCTCGGCAAGCGCGGAAAGACTCGCGGCCTCGACTTCCGCATCCGTCATTGCGGTCTCCTCTCGGTCCGGCAGGTCAACCCGGCGCGCGGCGGGATGTTCCCGCTTTCCGATCCGCTTCGGGAGAGAGGTTGCCATGGCAACGGCGTCGCAGGACCGGCCCTCGCTGGCGAACGCGGCCAGGGGCGGCTGCCGGCCGCCCCCTCCGCGCGGGCCGGTCAGATCACTCCGGCGCCTCGACCAGGATCTTTACATGGGATTTCTCGGCCACCAGCGCCTCGAAACCTTCGGCCACGATGTCGCCCAGCGCAATGCGCTTCGTCACCAGCTTCTCGGCGCTAAAATAGCCTTGCTCCATCAGCGCCATCACCGCCGGATAGACGTTGCGATAGGCGATGGTGCCCTGCAACTGCCGTTCCTTCAGCACGACGGTATTGGGGTGGAACGAGGCCTCGCCCTCCCAGATCGAGACGACCAGCACCTGGCCCTCGTGCCGGGTGGCGTCGATGCATTGCGGCAGCACGCGCGGCACGCCCGTCACCTCGAAGGCGACATGTACGCCGCCGCTGGCCGCGCGGATCGCGGCGACCGCGTCGCCGGCCGTGGGGTCGATGGCCGAGGTCGCACCCAGTTCCAGCGCCTTCTGCCGCCGCACGTCCGAGGGCTCGACGACATGGATCTGGGCCGCGCCGGCGACGCGCAGCGCCTCGACCACCAGCAATCCGATGGGACCGGCGCCAAAGACCGCAGCCGTGTCGCCGGCCCTGATCTTCGACAGGCGGACGGCGTGCAGCGCCACCGCCGCCGGTTCAACCAGGGCGCCCTGCTCCATCGACAGCCCCTCGGGGATCTTGTGCACCATGCGGGCGGGCACCACCGAATAGCCCGCGAAGCCGCCATGGCCGCCCGACAGGCCGACGAAACCCAGCTGGTCGCACAGGTTGTATTTGCCTTCGTGGCAGGCCGGGCAGGTGCCGCAGGCAAAGATCGGCTCGATGGCCACCCGGTCGCCGACGGCAAGGCCGGTGACGCCCTGTCCCACATCGGTGATGGTGCCGCAATATTCGTGGCCCATGGTGATCGGCGCCTGGTCGTGGCTCAGCGGATGGTCCTGGCCCACCGGCACGAAGATCGGGCCTGCCAGGTATTCGTGCAGGTCGCTGCCGCAGATCCCGGTCCAGGCGACCTTGACCTTGACCTCGCCCGGCTCGGCCTGGGGTTCGGGAACGTCCTCGACGCGAATGTCCCGGGCGCCGTGCCAACGTGCTGCTTTCATCTGCTTTTCTCCGGTTCTGGATGGAAAGCCCGGCCGCGATCCGGCCGGGCACGGGGCGTCAGGACAGGTGATGCACCTCTTGCAGGCCATAGACGGGGGTGTCCAAACCCTCCAGCCGCGCCTTCAGCTGCAGCGCCAGATACAGCGAATAATGCCGCGACTGGTGCAGGTTGCCGCCGTGGAACCACAGGTTCGGCGCTTGCGTCGGCTTCCACATGTTGCGCTGCTCGCCCTCCCAGGGCCCCGGGTCCTTGGTGGTGGCCGAGCCGAGGCCCCAGACCTTGCCCACCTTGTCGGCGACCTCCTGGCTGATCAGGTCGGCCGCCCAGCCGTTCATCGAGCCGAAGCCGGTGGCCAGCACCACCAGGTCGGCCGGCAGCCGGGAGCCGTCGGTCAGCACCACGGCGTCCGCCTCGAAGTGATCGACCTGGCCCGAAACCAGCTTGATCTCGCCGTCGATGATCAGTTGGCTCGCGCCCACGTCGATGTAATAGCCCGAGCCCCGGCGCAGGTATTTCATGAACAGGCCCGAGCCGTCGTCGCCCCAGTCGAGCTGGAAGCCGGCCTTTTCCAGCCCGGCATAGAATTCGGCGTCCCGCTCGCGCATCTTGTCGTAAAGCGGGATCTGGAATTCGTGCATGATCTTGTAGGGCAGCGAGGCGAAGATCATGTCGGCCTTTTCGGTCGTCACCCCGTTCGCCACCGCCTCCTCGGAATAAAGCGCGCCGAGGCCAATCTCCATCAGGCTGTCCGAGCGCACGATATGGGTCGAGGAACGCTGGACCATGGTCACGTCGGCGTCCGCCTCCCACAGCGCCGCGCAGATGTCATGGGCCGAATTGTTCGAGCCGATGACCACCACCTTCTTGCCCGCCCATTCGTCCGGGCCCTTGTGCTGCGAGGAATGCTGGATCGTGCCCTTGAAGCTCTCCATGCCCGGGAATTTCGGCATGTTCGGCTTGCCCGACATGCCGGTCGCCAGCACCAGCTGCGTCGGGCGCAGCGTGACCTTCTCGCCGTCGCGGTCCACCTCGACGGTCCAGGTGCCCGAGGCCTCGTCGAAGGCGGCGCGCTCGACGGTCGAGCGGGTCCAGTAGTTCAGCTCCATGACCTTGGTATACATTTCCAGCCAGTCGCCCACCTTGTCCTTGGGCGTGAACACCGGCCAGTTGTCGGGGAACTTGATATAGGGCAGGTGGTCGTACCAGATCGGGTCGTGCAGGCACAAAGACTTGTAGCGGCTGCGCCACTGGTCGCCGGGGCGGTCGTGCTTGTCCAGGATGATGGTCGGCACGCCCAACTGCCGCAGCCGCGCGCCCAGCGCGATGCCGCCCTGGCCGCCGCCGACGATCACCGTATAGGGCTGGGTATCGTAGCCCAGCGAGGCCGCCTCGGTCTCGCGGCGTTCCTTCCAGGTGGTGCGGTTCTTCTTCGCGCCGTGCTCGGCGCCCATCGGGCGGCGCTTGCCGCGGTTTTCCTCGAAACCCTTCAGCTCTTGCAGGGCGGTGAGCAGGGTCCAGATCCGGTCCTCCTTCAGCCGGATCAGGCCCCAGCCGCGCCCGGCGGCGGTCTCGAAGGTGATCCAGGCGGTGATGACGCCGCACTCCTCGGCGGGGATCTCTCCGGACTGGAGTTGGAAATTGCCGGGGCGGGTCCGGGCCAGCTGCCGGTTCAGCATGTCGGCGACGCCGGCCGGCCCCTCGACGGTCTTCAGGTTCCAGCTGACGGCCACCAGGTCGCGCCAATAGCTGTCGGTGGCAAAAAGCCCGGCGGCGGCAGCCACGTCGTTCTGGTCCAGCGCGGTATTGAGCTGGTCCAGCACCGCCTGCGTGCGGCTCGTGACGGTAGAATCGAGCATCGCGTCTCCTCCTCTGCGCGTTGTTCGAGGGGGAGTATCGCGGCGTTTTGCCGCAGCGATCCATCACGCGATGCCGCGCGCGGCCGGAAAAACGAGTGCTGCGGTGCAGCGTGTTGCGGGCGCAACGGCGCGCAACGGCTCAGGCCGGGGGCTGCAACCCGGCATTGCGCAGCCGGCGCAGCACGGTCGAGCGGTTCACCCCCAGCCGGCGCGCGGCGCGAGCCATGTTCCAGCCGCAGGCCTCCATGACCTGCTCCAGCGTCTCGCCGGAATCGTCCGCAGCCGCGGCGCGGTCGACCGGCGCGGGCAAGTCCGGCAGGTCGATGACGCGCCCCTCGCAGAGCGCGATGGCGACGTCCAGCACCTGCTCCAGCTCGCGCAGGTTGCCGGGCCAGGGCCGCCCGAGCAGCGCCGCGCGGGCCGAGGGCGACAGCCGCACATCCTCGGAAGTGCGCCGGCGCAGGATGCGATCCAAGAGCCAGCCGATGTCCTGGCGCTGGCGCAGCGGCGGCAGTTCCAGCACCGCGCCGGCGAGGCGATGGAACAGCGGGCGCGGCAGGTCCAGCGCGCCGGGCGCCGCGCAGCTGGTCGAAATGGCGCGCAAGCCGCTGCGCCCGTCCAGCAGCGCGGTCAGCACCGGCACCGTCGCGGGCGGCAGATCCTCGACCCGGCGCAGCAGCAGGGTGGCGCCGGCGGGCAGTTCCGCGCAGGCCTGGCGCAGCGCCTCGGCCGTCAGCCCGGCACAGTCCAGCGCCAGGAAGCCGCCGGCGGCGCTGGCCATGTGGATGGCATGGGCCAGCTTGGTCTTGCCGGTCCCCGTCTCGCCCGCGATCAGCAGCGGCACCGCGGTCGGCGCCAGCCGCGCGGCCTGGGTCAACAATTGCGTCATCGCCGGATCGCCGCCCGACAGCCCGGCCAGCGGCCCGCCGCGCCGGTCGCCGCGCAGCACGGTGCGCGGCGCCTGCGGCGCGATGGCATGGCCGAACAGCGCGCCGCCGTCGCGCATCTCGACGATGCGCTCCTCGGTCGGGCGGTCGCGCATCAGGTCGGGCAGGTCGTCGATGGTCAGGCCCAGCACCTCGTCGATGCGCCGGCCGATGACCGCGCCGTCGGGGAACAGCCGCCGCGCCCCGCGCGTATAGCCCAGCACCCGGCCGGAATCGTCCAGTCGCACCGCCGCCTCGGGGTCCACGTCCAGGAATTCGGGGCTGTCGGACAGGCGCAACACCCAGTCGCGGCGGCTTTCGGCCATCAGATTCGCCATCTCGACCCGCCTTGCGGCATTGGTCACCAAGCTCATGGCCAGGTTCTGGCTGCGCTTCGGCGTGGGCGAGCGCAGAAGCGAGATGTCGAGCACCGCCGCCAGTTCCCCCAGGCTGTCGAAGATCGGCGCCGCCGTGCAGCTGAGCGTGACATGGGCATTGCCGAAATGGTCGTCCTGGTGGACGGTCACCGGCTCGCGGGTGACGATGCAGGCGCCGACGCCGCAGGTGCCGGCCAGATCCTCGGACCAGTTCGAGCCGAGATAGAGCCCGGCCCCGCGCAGGTCGTCCACGAACAGGTCGTCGCCGAAGAAATCGACGCAGACGCCCTTGGCATCGGTCAGCAGCAGCACGTAGTTCTGCCCGGCGACCTGCCGGAACAGGCTTTGCAGGCTGGAACGCGCCGCGCCGATCATCCATTCCGCCTGCTGGCGGTGGTCGCGCAGTTCGCTTTGCGTGACGATATGGGCCGGGTCGCGGCGCATCGGGTCCATGCCATAGACCTCGACGCAGCGTCGCCACGAAGCCGAGACGAAGCCGTCCCGCCCGGTCTGGGAGCCGCCCAGCACCCGCTCGATCTCCTCGACATGCTGCCGATCGCTCACGCCGCCCTCCTCCTGCGCGGTGCAGGTTAGCACAGGGCCGGCGCGGCACAGAACAGACTTTCATCGCGGACGCGGGTTCGGCTCCGGGAGGCTGGCGGCGTGTCGTCCCTTGCTGGTGACAGGGCCGACACCCGGCGGCGCCCAGCCGCCGAAGTCGTCTGCCCTGCGGCGGCTGGCCGTGCGGCGCCTTGCGCCCAGGTGTCGCCCGCGGTGAAGCCCTCGGGACCGGATCGCCGTGATCCAGGACCAGCGGGTCCAGCTCATAGAACCAGCTGACGCCGGTGATTTCCGGCACCACGGCTGGCCAGTCGGCCAGCATCGTCTTATCGACCAGCCGGCCGGTATGGATATTGCCCAGGATGCTCTGGTGGCGGCAGGGGCGATCCAGTGGCAGCTCGCCCGTCGCCATGGTCACGGCGTTCTTCCCATCCGCCGCCGAGGCCTCCCTCGTCCCGACAGTTGCGAGATGGTGATGCCGACCCCGGAGTAATCGGGATGCGCGGCCGGCAGCTGCTCGATCGCGGCCTGGCGGATCGGCGCCGAGACGCGGGCGATCTCGCGGCCGTGCTCGGGCTTCAGGCGATGGCATGGACCATGCCGCCCCAGCCGACATAGACCCGGATCCGGACCCGATGCGGCACCTCGATCGCGGCATCCAGATGCGCGGCAAAGGCCGGCCCGTTGCGGAAGGCCACGGCCTTGCCCTTGCCATGCACGCATTCCGCCCGCACACGGATCAACCCGGTGCGTCTCGAGCACCAGTCCGGTGACCGGCCCCTGCATCGGCAGCATGCCCATCGCGAGCAGCACTGTCACGACCGAGAGGGTGTCGCCGCCGGAGATGACTGAGCCGGCGTCGGCCTCGGGGTGGCCGGGCGGCACGATGATGTTGCCGCAATACGCCGAACAGCCGCGCGGGCTCGTTGCCAAGCGCCCTTCCGGGGCAGCCGCCTACCCCGCCATTGCCCTGGCGATGTAATCCGCCGTCATCAGGTCCAGATGCGCGCCGCCGCCGTTCTTGTAAACGGTGATCTCGTCCGGCGATTGCCGGCGCCGGGCATCGGGGCGCACCAGATCGTAGAGATCGCCCAGCACGCTGTCCGCCGTGATCGCGCCCGAGGCGATGGGCATCGTCAGCTCGCCGATATGGCCCAGCGTGGTCGCGCGGCTGTCCACGAACAGCGCCGCCCGCGCCATCAGCGCGTCGTCGGCCTCGCGCATGTCGGCCTTGAAGGCGCCGATCAGGTCTACATGGGTGCCGGGCCGCACCCAGTCGCCCAGGATCACCGGCGCGCGCGCCATGGTGGCCGCGGCGACGATGTCGGCCTGCCCGACCGCCGCCTGCAGATCGGGCACCGCCGCCAGCTCGGCCGGGATGCCGTCCAGCGCGGCGACCAGCGCCTGCGCCTGCTCGGGGCGCCGCGACCAGACCGAGACCCGCGCGATTCCCGGCAGCACCGCCGTATAGGCCTTGACCAGGCTGGCCGCGACCGTGCCCGCGCCCACGACCAGCAGGTGCCGGCTGTCGGGCCGTGCCAGCAGGCTGGCACCCAGAAGGGAATCGGCGGCGGTCTTGATCTCGGTCACCAGCGGGCTGTCGACGATGGCTTTCAGCGCGCCGGTCGCATCGTCGAAGACCAGCATGGCGCCCTGCACCGTCGGCAGGCCGCGCGCCGCATTGCCGTCCATGACGGTGAAAGTCTTGGCACCATAGCCCAGCCCCGGGATATGGGCCGAGCGGCTCATCATCGTGCCGGTCGGCGGGCCCAGGAACACGTCGCGGATCTCGGCCCGGGGCAGCGCATGGCCTTGGCGCAGCGCCTCGACCGCATCGGTCCAGGCCAGCCGGCCGATCGCATCCTGATAGGACAGAAACCGCGGGGCGGGATTGGTGGCGGTCATGGGATGGGCCTTCGCTTCTGGGAATGGGTCCCGGGCGCGTGCCGGGTCCTGTCGCAATGGTCGATCCGCCCGCGGCCCGTCAAGAGGCGGCCAGCCGGGCGCTTCCCGCACCAGGCGGAGGCAGTGGCTTTCGTGCCGGCCGGCGCACCGATGATCCAGCCCAACTGCGCGCGGACCCTTCGGGGCCAGGCGCCGGTTCGCGGGGCGACGCATGCCGCCGCGTGGCTCGGGGGCCGACCGATGCGGCGCGGCTGCTGCCCGACGGCCGCACCCTGCGGCAGGACGCCGCCGGCCTGGCCTTGGGCATGGCAAGTCACCGGATGAATCCTGAGCTGCGCATCCCTCCTCCCTGTGTCCATCGTCTGGACCGCAAGCGCCCGGCTTGCGGGGTCATGTCGTGGCGCGGCTGTTCAACGTCAGCAAGATCCCGGTGCGTGAGGCGCTGAAGCGGCTGGAAGCCCAGGGGGTGGTGGAGTTCCACCGCAACCGCGGCGCCATCGTGACCACGGTCTCGATGACGGGCTGGCTCATGACGCGGCGCGCGCCCGGATGTCGAAGGCGCCGCCGGTCTGGCTGGCCTGCGAGGTCACGGCCTGCTTGCCGATCCGGGGGAAGACCAGCTCCGCAAAGCGGATCGCCTCTTCCAGATGCGGATAGCCGGACATGACGAAGGTCTCGATGCCCAAGGCCTGGTATTCGCGCATCCGTGCCACCACGGTCTCGGCATCGCCGACCAGCGCCGTGCCCGCACCGCCGCGCACCAGCCCCACGCCGGCCCAGAGGTTCGGGCTGATTTCCAGCCGGTCGCGGCGCCCGCCGTGCAGCGCGGCCATGCGGCGCTAGCCGACCGAATCCATCTGGGCGTAATTGGCCTGCGCCCGGGCGATGTCGTCGTCGGTCAGATGCGCGATCAGCCGCTCCGCCTCGGCCCAGGCCTCGGCCTCGGTCTCGCGCACGATGGCGTGCAGGCGGATGCCGAAGCGGATGGTGCGGCCGTGTTCCGCCGCCTGCGCCCGGACATCGGCGATCTTTTCGGCCACGGCGGCCGGCGGCTCGCCCCAGGTCAGATAGGCATCGACATGCTCGGCCGCCAGCGCGTGGGCGGCCGGCGACGAGCCGCCGAAATACAGCGGCGGATGCGGATGCTGCGGCCCGGGGTGAAAGTTCTTCGCCCCCTCGACGCGGATATGCCGGCCGGCAAAATCCACGGTTTCGCCCGCCATCAGGCGTTTCCAGACGGCCAGGAATTCGCCGGCGTTCTCGTAGCGCCCGTCGTGGCTGAAGAAGGCGCCGTCCGCCGCCAGCTCGCGCGGGTCGCCGCCGGGCACGACGTTCAGCAGCAGCCGTCCGCCCAGCAGCTGGTCCAGCGCCGCCGCCTGGCGGGCCGAGGCGGTCGGGCCGCTGATCGAGGTGCGCAGCGCCACCAGCAGCTTCAGCCGCCGCGTGGCATGCGCCACCGCCGTCGCCGCCACCCAGGGGTCGAGGCAGCTGGCCCCGGTCGGGATCAGCATGCCGTCATAGCCCAGCCGGTCGGCGGCGGCGGCAATGTCGCGCAGATAGTCGAAGTCCGACGCCCGGCCGAAATCCGAAGCGCCCAGATAGCGCGTGTCGCCCGAGGTGGGCAGGAACCAGAAGATGTCGGGCGCGCTCATTCCGCCGCCTCCGTATAGCCTGCGCTGATGCCCTCGAAGGCCGAGGGGCGGCTGGCGTCGGCCACGCTTTCGCGGCCGATGTAATGCCGGCGCCATTCCGCGGCGGGGTGGCTGTCGCGCACCCGGCCGCCGGCATCGCCCAGCAGCTTCTCGCGCAGCGTGCCCGGCGCGTAATCGACCTGCGCCCGGCCGCGCCTGCGCAGTTCCGGCACCACGAAGTCGATGAAATCGGTGGTCGAGGCCGGGGTGACGGCATAGGCGAGGTTGAAGCCGTCGACGCCGCCCTCGTCCACCCAGGCCTCCAGCGCATCGGCGATGGTCTGCGGCCCGCCGACCAGCACCGGGCCAAGCCCACCGATCGAGCGCTTGCGGATCACGTCGCGCACCGTCCAGGCCTCGCCATCGGCGGCCAGCGATTCCAGTGTGGTGCGCAGGCTGTCGTTTTCCACTGCCGTCAGCGGCTGGTCGGGGTCGAGCGTGGAAAAGTCCAGGCCGGTCCAGCCGCCGTAAAGCGCCAGCGCCCCCTCGGGCGAGGCATAGTCCAGGTATTCCCTGTATTTGCGCTGCGCGGCCTCGTCGCTTGGGCCGGTGATGACGGTCAGCAGGGCAAAGATCTTCAGGCTGTCCGGCTCGCGCCCGGCGGCGGCGACCTCGGCGCGGATGGCGTCGCACAGCTTCCTGGCGGTTTCGGGGCTGGTCGCCAGCACGAACATCGCCTCGGCATGGCGGGCGGCGAATGCGCGCCCGCGCGCCGACGCCCCGGCCTGGAAGATCACCGGCGTGCGCTGCGGCGACGGCTCGCACAGGTGGAACCCCGGCACCTTGAAATAGCCGCCCTCGTGCCGGATCGGATGCACCTTGGAGGCGTCGGTGAAGATGCCGCGTTCCCTGTCGCGCAGCACGGCGCCGTCCTCCCAGCTGCCCTCCCACAGCTTGTAGGTGACCTGCATGTATTCCTCGGCCAGGTCATAGCGGGCGTCATGGGCGATCTGGCGCTCCATGCCGATATTCCTCGCGGCGCTGTCCAGATAGGAGGAGACCACGTTCCACGCCACGCGGCCCTTGGTCAGGTGGTCCAGCGTCGAAAGCCGGCGCGCCAGCAGATAGGGATGCTCGAAGGTCACGGCCGCGGTGATGCCGAAACCCAGGTTCCGCGTCACCGCCGCCATGGCCGAGATGGCGCCGAACGGGTCGTTGACCGGCACCTGCGCGGCGTCGTGCAGCGCCGCCTCGGCCGAGCCGCGATAGACGTCATAGACGCCGACCACATCGGCGATGAACAGGCTGTCGAAGGCGCCCCGCTCCAGCTCGATAGCGAGATTGGTCCAGTATTCCAGGTCGTTGTAGCGCGCGGCCTGGCTGGACGGATGCCGCCAGGTGCCCGCCGCCTGATGGCCGACGCAGGTCATGTCGAAGGCGTTCAGGATGATGCGCTTCTTGGTCGGATCGTTCATGATATCAGCCCTGGTTCAGCCGACCGCACGCAGCGGCGCGGCATGGTGGTGGGGAAAATGCACGGAGAACTGCCGCACCGCGCGGTCAAGGCGCTGCGCCAGATCGGCGCCGGGCGCCTCGCCGTCGAAATCCGACGCGGCGGCATAGACCCCGGTCGGCAGCGTATGCGCCTCGAAAAAGCCGAAGACCGGGCGCAGCTGGTGCTCGATCACCAGCGCATGGCGATGGCCGCCGCCGGTCGCCGCCAGCAGCACCGGCTTGTCCGCCAGCGCGCCCTGGTCGAGCAGATCGATGAAATGCTTGAAGAGTCCGCTGTAACTGCCCTTGTAGACCGGGCTCGCGACGATCAGCGCATCCGCCTGCAGGAAGGCGTCCAGATGGCGGCTGTGCGGACCCTGCTGCGGCTGTCGCAAGCTGCCGAAGTCGGCGCCCAGGTCGCCGATATCGAAGACATGCGCGCTGCCGCCATGGGCGCGGACGGCACGGGAGGCGATCTCCTCGACAAGGCGGCGGGTCTTCGAGGGCTGGCTCCACGAGCCTGCGAAAGCGGCGAAACGGGGTGCGGACAAGATATGCTCCTGAAAATGACGACTCAACGACTAGGGAATTGATAGGCGCCCGCCGTCCATCCGGCCATTCCAAAGCCGGCCGCTTCGGGAGGCGAAAACCCGCGTCGCCAGCCGCGGTCGGAGAATGGCATTCTCATCCGCCAGCAAGGCGACGGGTGGCGCCGGCGGGAATCGTCCAGGTCGGGGCCGCCCGGCCCGGCGAAGCGGCGAAATCGTCACGATCGACGATCTTCAGGAACTGCCCCTGGCCAGCGGCGGCTCGGCCCACCTGCTGGGACCAGGTCCGCACAGGACATCGTTGCCGACGTTCAGACCAGCGGGATCGCGAAATATTTCCGCTGCATCGTCATCCAGACCTTGCTGGATCGGGGATATGTGCCGATCAAGTCGCTGATAAGGCCGGCCGGAGGCTGACGGCGCCAAGAGGACAGGAGAATACCATGTCGGAAAACCAGATCGTCTATGACGACTTCGCCAGGGTCGAGATGCGCGTCGGCCGCATCGTCGCCGTGCAGCCCTTTCCGCGCGCGCGCAATCCTTCCTACAAGGTGCAGGTGGATTTCGGCGAGTTGGGCAGGCGCTGGTCCAGCGCGCAGATCACCAATTACCCGGAATCCGCGCTGCTGGACCGGCTCGTGGTCTGTGTGGTGAACATGACGCCGCGCAATATCGCCGGCTTCCAGTCGCAGATCCTGGTGCTGGGCGCGCCGGATGCCGAAGGGCGGGTCATGCTGCTGCAGCCCGACGCCGGCGCCGTTATCGGCTCGCGGATCTTCTGATCGGGGCGCAGCAGCCTTGCATCGCTGCCGCGCCTCTGGCCTAATCGCACTCCCTTCTGCTGGGAGAGCGTCATGTCCAGATCCTTCAAGGTCGGCGATCATGTCGGCTGGAATTCCGAGGCCGGTAAGGTCTCGGGCGTCATCACGGAAGTCAAGACCGGCGATTTCGACTACAAGGGCCATACCCGCCGCGCCTCGCCCGACGACCCGCAATATCTGATCCAGAGCGACAAGACCGACCATGTCGCGGCGCACAAGGGCAGCGCGCTTCACCTTCTGAGGTCATGACGCGGCCTTTCCATACCATCGGCCATTCCAATCGCAGCCTGGCGGAATTCACCGCCCTGCTGGCCGAGGCCGGGGTCGAGCGGGTCGCGGATATCCGCAAGCTGCCTGGCTCGCGCGCGCATCCCTGGTTCGATGGCGACGCCCTGGCGCCGGCGCTGGCCGGGGCCGGCATCGGCTATGAACGCATCGCGGAACTGGGCGGGCTGCGCGGCAGGAATCCCGGCGTCCCGCCCGAGCTGAACGGCTTCTGGACCAACCGCAGCTTTCACAACTATGCCGATTACGCGCTGTCGGACCGGTTCCGGGCCGGGCTCGACCGGCTGCTGGTCCTGGGCCGGGCGCAGAACTGCGCCACCATGTGCGCCGAGGCGGTCTGGTGGCGCTGTCATCGCCGCATCGTCAGTGACTATCTGATCGCGGCGGGCGAGACGGTGATCAACATCATGGGCCCGGGCCGGCTGGAAGAGGCGCGGCTGACCTCGGGCGCGGTCATCCGCCCGGACGGCAGCGTGGTCTATCCCGCCTAGAACAGCCCATGCGCGCCGCCGACCCCGCCGATCACCGCGATCAGCGAGGCGGCCAGCAGCAGCACATGCATCCGGCCCATGCGGTCGAAATCCGCCGCCGGATCGGCCGAGGCCTTCATGCGGCGATGCAGGAACAGCGGCTCGATCAGGAACAGCATGGCGGCAAAGACCAGCCAGACCGCGACCATGGCATGCATCCACCAATAGCCCGCCTCGGCGAAGCGGTCCCACATCGCGCCGCGCCAGACCATCCACAGCCCGCTGAGCCCGGCCAGCGCCACCCAGAGCCGCGCCTGGGCGGCAAAGCGGCCCTCGACGCGGTGAAAGGCGGCCAGCCGGCGCTCGGGCGGCTCGGCCACGCGGATCGCCGGGATCAGCACCAGGGTGACGAAAGCCACCCCGCCGATCCACAAGAGCACCGCGACCACATGGACGATCCGCGCGATGGTCAGGTCGTCCATGCCGTGGTCCCTCAGGCTGCCAGAAGCTCGTCGGCCGGACCGAAGAACTCGTAATGGATGCGCGCCGCCGGAACGCCCGCCAGCGACAGGGCCGAGACCGCTGCCCGCAGGAACGGACGCGGGCCGCAGATATAGTAATCCGCCGTCTCGGCCGGCGTGTTGGCCAGCAGCCATTCGTCGGTGATCAGCCCTGCGATGTCATAGTCGCGCCCCGCGACCTCATCCGCAAGCGGGGTCTGGTGGAAATCGGTGACGCGGATGTCGCTGCCCTGCTCTGCCAGCGCGCGGACATGGGCGCGCATGGCATGGGTGTCGCGGTCATGGGTGCCGTGGATGTAATGCACCGGCTGTTCGGCGCCCTTCTCGACCAGCCATTCCAGCATCGCCACCATCGGCGTCAGCCCGACCCCGCCCGACAGCAGCACCACCGGCCGCTGCGGCAGCGCCTCGATGAAGAACTCGCCCGCCGGCGCCGCGACCTTCAGCACCGTGCCCGGCGGCTGCTCGTGCAGCCAGCCCGAGGCCAGGCCCATCGGCTCGCGCTTGACGCTGATGCGATAGCCCTGTCCGTCCGGCGCCGACGAGATCGAATAGTTGCGCTTGGCCGGCGGATGGCCGGGGATGTCGAACCAGAAGGTCAGGTATTGCCCCGGCAGATGCGCCATCACCGCGCCGCCATCGACCGGGCGCAGCACGAAGGACTTGATGACGCTGCTTTCGGTCACGACCTCGGCGATGCGGAAATCGCGCCAGCCGTTCCAGCCGCCGGGCGCGGCGTTCTGTTCGCCGTAAAGCCGCTTTTCCCGCGCGATCAGGATATTGGCGAGGAACCAATAGGCCTCGCCCCAGGCGGCCAGGATCTCGTCGGTGGCGGCATCGCCCAGCACATGCTTGATTGCGCCCAGAAGCGCCTCGGCGACATGCGGGTAATGCTCGGGCAGGATCTGCAGGCCGACGTGTTTCTGCGCGATGCGCTCGACCGCCGGGGCCAGCGCGGCCAGGTTCTCGATATTGCCGGCATAGGCCAGGATGGCGCCGGTCAGCGCGCGCGGCTGGGCGTCGCTGGCGCCGTGGTGCGACTGGTTGAACAGGTCGCGGATCGCCGGATCGCGGAACATGCGCGCATACATCTCGTGCACGATGGTCATGCCATGCGCTTCCAGCGCGGGCACGGTGGCCTTGACCAGTTCGATGGTGCGGGGGCTCAGAGCCTGGGTCATCGGATTCTCCTTGGCGCTGCGGCCGCGGGCGCGACTCGCAAATCATGTATTGCGAATACATCTATGCGGCAGGGTCAAATCATGCAATCAGGATGCATGTTTCAGGAAGGCGCCATGCGACTGACACGCTATACCGATTACGCCATGCGGGTGCTCTTGTATCTGGGCCGACAGCCCGACCGGCTGTGTTCCATCGCCGAGATCGCAAGGGCTTATGGAATCTCGCAAAATCACCTGATGAAGGTGATCAACGACCTGGTGAATGCCGGCTGGCTCGCCAGCGTGCGCGGCCGCGGCGGCGGCATCCGGCTGGCGCGGCCGGCCGAGCAGATCAGCGTGGGTGCGGTCATTCGTCACACCGAGGCGGATTTCGACCTGGTCGGCTGCGGCAGCTGCATCATCGCCCCGGCCTGCGGGCTGACGCTGGCGCTGGACGAGGCGATGGAGGCGTTCCTGGCGGTTCTGGACCGCCAGACGCTGGCCGACGTGCTGGCGCGGCGCGGCGATTTCCTGCCGCTGCTGCACCCGACCGGCGCCGCGGCCTAGGCGGCGGCCATGGCCGGCAGCCGCGCGGCCAGGCACCAGTCCAGCACCGCCCGGGGGTCGGGCGGCAGGGCTTGGGCCAGGCCGCCGGCGAATTCCAGGAAGGGCGGCAGGTTCAGCCCGTTCACGCCGACCAGCACCGGCAAGCCGCGCTCCAGCGCCGTGGCGATGGTGCCGGCCAGGCCGCGGCCCTCGGCCTCCTGCTTGCCGAACTTATTCACCACCAGGAATTCGGCGCGGTCCAGCGCCGCCTCGGTCCAGGCCACCGAGCGTTCCAGCGCATCGGGGTTCAACCGGCAGCCGCGCGCCTCGGGGCCGCGATCGACGCTGATGCGCACCATCGGCCCGTCCGGCAGCAGCCGCAGATCCATGTCGCACAGCGCCCGGTCGGCGCGGTCGACGTTGCTTTGCACGGTGCCGGCCAAGCGCAGGCCCTGGGCCTCGAGTGCCTCGACCACTTCGGACAGCAGCGCGTCGATGGCGCCGCGGCCCGACAGCGTGACATAGGCCAGCTTCATGCCGCGCCCCCTTCCGCGTCAGCGCCCAGCGACACGCCCGTCACCTCGGCCCTCGCCACCAGCGCGGCGGTGAAGGCGCGGCTGGCGGCAACCCAGGCCGCCTTTTCCCGGGCCTCGCGCAGATGCGGCAGCACCGCGTCAAAGGGCAGGACGGCGCCCTCGGCCCTTGCGTCCAGCCGGATCAGGTGGATGCCGTAGCGGGTCTCGACCGGCGCGCCGATCTCGCCTTCGGGGATCGTGGCCAGCGCCGCCTCGAACTCGGGCACCGTGTCGCCGGACGACAGCTGGCCCAGAAGCCCGCCGCTGTCCTTGGACGAACAGGCGCTGTGCCGCGCCGCCAGTTCCGCGAACCGGCGCGGTGCCCGGCGCAATTCCTCCAGCACCTCGGCCGCCGCCTTGCGGGCCGCGTCGCGCGCGGCCGGGTCGCCGGGCGCGGCCGGGAACAGGATATGCGCCGCCTCGTAAAGCGAGGGCGCGCGGAACCGCTCGGGATGGGCGTCGTAGATCGCGCGCAGCGCCGCCTCGTCCGGGGCTTCGGGGGCGATGGCCTGATCCAGCAATTGCCGGATCAGCGCCTCGTCCTCGGTCTCCCACTGGCCGGGGGCCAGTTCGGCCGGATCGGCGGTCAGGCCCCGGGCGCGGGCCTCTTGCAGCAGGATCTCGCGCAGGGCCAGCGCCCGGGCGGCGGATTTCCAGGCCAGGCCCGGCTTGCCCTTGGGCGCGGGGTGGTTCTGCGCCTCGGCCGCGATGCGCTCGGCGCTGATGGTGACGCCGTTGACGGTGACGGGGGGCAGCAGAGGTTTCATCTCCATCGCCGTCACTCCGCCGCCTGGCCCAGCGGATCCTGCGGCGCCGGCCGGTCACGGCCGACGGCCTTGTGGGCCGTCGCCTCGCGCCCGGCGACGGTGGCCGCGATCGGGTTCAGCCCGACGCCCGCACGCGCGCCGCGTTTCGAGCGCACGATCTGATAGCCCGGCCGCCACAGGTAGCGCACCGGCGCGGACAGCATGTGCACCAGCCGGGTGAAGGGGAACAGCAGGAAGATCGTCAGCCCCAGCAGGATATGCAGCTTGAAGATCAGCGCGACGCCCTCAAGATGCGCGGCAGGATCGGCGCCGAAATAGGCGATGCCCTGCGCCCATTGCATCAGCTTGACCATCTCGTGCCCGTCCAGATGCTGGGCCGAGACGAAGATCGTGCAGAGCCCGAGCGTCAGTTGCAGCATCAGCAGGACCAGGATGCCGGTATCGGCCAGGGTGGAATTGGCCCGGACGCGCGGGTCCATCAGCCGGCGATGCAGCAGGATCAGCCCGCCGACCATGGCGAGGACGCCGGCAAAGCCGCCCATCGCCATGGCGAAGACCTGCTTGGCGCCATGGCTGATCCCCAGCGCGTCCCAGAAGGCGACCGGCGTCAGCAGGCCGACGAAATGCCCGCCCAGGATCATCAGCACGCCCAGGTGGAACAGCACCGAGCCCAGCACGAACTGCTTGCGGCGCAGAAGCTGGCTCGACGAGGATTTCCAGGTGAAGGGCTCGGTCTCGTAGCGGACGATGGCGCCCAGGATCATCACCGTGATGGCGATATAGGGGAAAACTCCGAACAGGAAATGGTTCATCTGTCGCTCCTCAGCTTGCGGCCCGCGCCGCGGGGGCGCCGGGATCCATGCGGGCAAGAAGATCGCGGCTGACCGGGCAGCCGGCATTGGGATCGGGACCGAAGGTCACCTGCGCCTCGGACCAGACCGCATCCAGCGCGGCCAGGTCCTCGGGGTCGTCGTCCTTGACCGCCAGCAGGGTCTGGACCTCCTCGGCGGCCGGGTCGGCCTCGGCGATGGCGACCAGCACCTCGAGCACCGCGGCATAGGCGGCGTCGCGCCGCACCAGGCGCTCGCCCAGCGCGACCAGGATATGGCCGGCGCCCTGCAAGATCTCGCGCGCATCGGCCAGCGGCCGGGTCGAGAGGTATTCCAGCAGCACCGGCAGGTGGTCGGGCAGTTCCGTGCCGCCCAGGTCGAAGCCGCCGGCGCGATACATCTCCAAGAGGTCGACCATGGCGCCGCCGCGGTCGCGGCTTTCGCCATGGATATGTTCAAAGAGGTTCAGCGACAGCGTGCGCGACCGGTCGAAGAGCAGCACATAGCGTTCCTGGAGGTCGTAGAGATCGCCCCGCGCCAGGTCGCGCAGCAGGGGCGCCAGCGTCTCCATGCGCCGGGGACCCAGCAGCCCGTCGGCATGCAGCAGCGCGTCGATCTCGGGGATGGCCTGCTGCAACTCCTCGGACGGATAGCTCAGCAGCAATGAGAGTGCCTTGAAGGTTTTCATGCGATGAACTCCTGCGGGCTGCGGAACTTCTTGCCCGAGAACAGCTTGGCGCCGCTGTGGCCCGACGAGCAGCCGTTGCCGTCGGTGAAGCTGCAGCCGCCCTTCAGGTCATAGGCATCCTCGACCAGCTCGCGATGCGTGGTCGGGATGACGAAGCGGTCCTCGTAATTGGCGATGGCGAGAAGGTTGTACATCTCGTCGATCTGGTGCGGGGTCAGGCCGACGCGCTTGGCGACGCCCAGGTTCACCACGCCGTCCACGGTCTTCGAGCGCATGTAGCTGCGCATCGCCAGCATCCGCTCCAAGGCCGAGGCGACCGGGGCCTCGTCGCCGGCGGTCAGCATGTTCGCCAGATAGCGCAGCGGGATGCGCAGCGACCGCACGTCGGGCATGTCGTCCTGCGCGGCGATCTTGCCGGCCTCGGCGGCGTTCTGGATCGGCGACAGCGGCGGCACATACCAGACCATCGGCAGCGTGCGGTATTCGGGATGCAGCGGGAAGGCGATCTTCCATTCCATCGCCATCTTCCAGATCGGCGAGTTCTGCGCGCCCTTGATCCAGTCCTCG
Source organism: Paracoccus sp. DMF (assembly GCF_004407025.1). Taxonomy (NCBI): domain Bacteria; kingdom Pseudomonadati; phylum Pseudomonadota; class Alphaproteobacteria; order Rhodobacterales; family Paracoccaceae; genus Paracoccus; species Paracoccus sp. DMF. The sequence goes on along the minus strand of NZ_SOKV02000010.1, from coordinate 6,112 downwards.
GGGATGCCCTCGGCGCGCGCCGCGGCGATCACCTCCGGGTCGTTCGGGTCCAGGAACACGCCCAGCTGCGCGTCGTAGAGATCCATTTCCGACTCGGTCGCGGCCGCCTCGGCGATCTTGTCGGCATCATAGAGCATCACCCCCAGATAGCGGATGCGCCCGACGCAGGTTTCCGAACAGACCGTGGGCTGGCCGCTTTCCAGGCGCGGATAGCACAGGATGCATTTCTCGGATTTGCCCGAGGACCAGTTGTAATAGATCTTCTTGTAGGGGCAGCCGGAAACGCACATGCGCCAGCCCCGGCATTTCTCCTGGTCGATCAGGACGACGCCGTCGTCCTCGCGCTTGTAGATCGCGCCCGAGGGGCAGGAGGCGACGCAGGCCGGGTTCAGGCAGTGTTCGCACAGCCGCGGCAGATACATCATGAAGGTATTCTCATACTCTCCGTAGATGTCCTTCTGCACGCCCTCGAAGTTATAGTCCTTGCTGCGTTTCTCGAACTCGCCGCCCAGGATCTCCTCCCAGTTCGGGCCCCATTCGATCTTTTCCATCCGCTCGCCGGTGATCTTGGAACGCGGCCGGGCGGTGGGGAAGGCCTGCATCTCGGGCGCCGACTTCAGGTGGTCGTAGTCGAAATCGAAGGGCTCGTAGAAATCGTCGATCTCGGGCAGGTCGGGGTTGGCGAAGATATTGGCCAGAATGCGCCACTTGCCGCCCTGTTTCGGTTGCAGGTGGCCGGCCCGGGTCCGGGTCCAGCCGCCGTTCCAGCGCTTCTGGTTCTCCCAATCCTTGGGATAGCCGATGCCGGGCTTGGTCTCGACGTTGTTGAACCAGGCGTATTCGACGCCCTCGCGCGAGGTCCAGACGTTCTTGCAGGTGACCGAACAGGTATGGCAGCCGATACACTTGTCCAGGTTCAGCACCATGCCGATTTGCGCACGAACTTTCATTCCGCTGCCTCCACGTTTTGGGTTGCGGTGTCGGCCGGCTGGTCCAGCCAATCGACGTTATCGAGTTTGCGGACGATGACGAATTCGTCCCGGTTGGCGCCCACGGTGCCGTAGTAGTTGAAGCCGTAGGCCAGCTGCGCATAGCCGCCGATCATATGGGTGGGCTTCGGCACGATGCGGGTGACCGAGTTGTGGATGCCGCCGCGCTTGCCGGTGACCTTGCTGCCGGGCGTGTTCACGATCTTTTCCTGGGCGTGATACATGAACATGCTGCCTTCCTTGATGCGCTGGCTGACCACCGCGCGGGCGGTGATGGCGCCGTTCGCATTGAAGACCTCGACCCAGTCGTTATCGACCACGCCGGCCTTTTTCGCGTCCAGTTCGGAAATCCACACCACCGGGCCGCCGCGGTTCAGCGTCAGCATCAGCAGGTTGTCGGTATAGGTCGAGTGGATGCCCCATTTCTGGTGCGGCGTCAGGAAGTTCAGCACGACATGCTTTTCCGCCGAGCCCAGCGAGCGGGTCGCGGCATGGCCTACGGTCTTCAGGTCGACCGGCGGGCGCCAGGTCACGAAGGCCTCGCCAAAGGCGCGCATCCATTCATGGTCCTGATACAGCTGCTGGCGGCCGGTGACGGTGCGCCACGGGATCAGCTCATGCACGTTGGTCCAGCCGGCGTTGTAGCAGACCTCCTCGCTTTCGATGCCCGACCAGGTCGGCGACGAGATGATCTTCCTCGGTTGCGCCGCGATGTCGCGGAAGCGGATCTTCTCGTCCTCCTTGACCTCGGCCAGGTGCTTGTGGCTGATGCCGGTGGCCTTGGACAGCGCCTCCCAGGCCTTGACGGCAACCTCGCCATTGGTCTCGGGGGCCAGCATCAGCACCACCTCGGCGGCGTCGATGGCGGTGTCGATGCGGGCCATGCCCTGGGTCGCGCCCTCTTCCGTCACGGTGCCGTTCAGAGCCTTCAGGTGATGCACCTCGGTCTTGGTGTCCCAGGCGATGCCCTTGCCACCATTGCCGATCTTTTCCATCAGCGGCCCGAGCGCGGTGAAACGCTTGTAGAGGTTCGGGTAATCGCGCGTGACCTCGATATAGGCCGGGGCGGTCTTGCCGGGGATCAGCTCGCATTGCCCCTGTTTCCAGTCGGCGACGAAGGGCTGGGCCAGCTCGCCCGCGCTGTCATGCTGCAGGGGCAGCTGCACCACGTCGGTTTCCACCCCCAGCACGCCCGGCGCCAGGTCCGAGAATTTCTTCGCGATCGCCTTGAAGATTTCCCAGTCGGATTTCGATTCATACGCCGGGTCCACCGCCGCCTGCAGCGGGTGGATGAACGGATGCATGTCCGAGGTGTTCATGTCGTCCTTTTCGTACCAGCTGGCGGTCGGCAGGACGATGTCGGCATAGACGGCGGTGGTGGACATGCGGAAGTCGATGGTGACCAGCAGGTCCAGCTTGCCCTGCGGCGCATCGTCGTGCCAGACGGCCTCGACCGGCTTCACGCCGCCCTCCTCGCCCAGGTCCTTGCCCTGCACGCCGTGGTCGGTGCCCAGAAGGTGCTTGAGGAAATACTCATGCCCCTTGCCCGAGGAACCCAGCAGGTTCGAGCGCCAGACGAACAGGTTGCGCGGCCAGTTCTGCGGCGCATCGGGGTCCTCGCAGGACATCTCCAGCGCCCCGGATTTCAGGCCGCGGGCGACATAATCCTTGACCTCGATGCCTTCTGCCTTGGCGGCGCGACCGACCTCCAGCGGGTTCTGGCGCAGTTGCGGGGCGGACGGCAGCCAGCCCATGCGCTCGGCGCGGATGTTGTAGTCGATCAGGCTGAGCCGGTCCCAGTCGCCCTTCGGCGCGGTGGGCGACAGCAGCTCGCGCGCCGTCACCGTCTCATAGCGCCACTGGTCGGTATGGGCATAGAAGGCGCTGGTCGCGTTCATGTGGCGCGGCGGGCGCGCCCAGTCCAGCGCAAAGGCCAGCGCCGTCCAGCCGGTCTGCGGGCGCAGCTTTTCCTGGCCGACGTAATGCGCCCAGCCGCCGCCGGACTGGCCGACGCAGCCGCACATCACCAGCATGTTGATGACGGCGCGATAGTTCATGTCCATGTGGAACCAGTGGTTCATCGCCGCGCCGATGATGACCATGGACTTGCCATTGGTCTTTTCGGCATTGCTGGCGAATTCCCGCGCCACCTGGATGATCTTGTCGCGGCGCACCCCGGTGATGCGTTCCGCCCAGGCCGGGGTGAAGACCACGTCCTCGTCATAGCTGGTCGCGACGTTTTCGCCGCCCAGCCCGCGGTCCAGGCTGTAGTTGGCGCAGAACAGGTCGAACACCGTGGCGACCAGCGCCTCGCTGCCGTCGGCCAGCACCATGCGCTTGACCGGCACGTTGCGGGTCAGCACCTCGCCGCGGTCGTCGACGGCGAAACCGTTGGTCGCCGCGCCGCCGAACCAGGGGAAGTCGACCGCGGCCACGTCGTCGCGATCCTCTTCCAGGATCAGGCTCATCTTCAGCCGGACCTCGGCGTCGCCGGCCTTCTGCTCCAGGTTCCAGCGGCCCTGCTCGCCCCAGCGGAAGCCGATAGAGCCGTTCGGGACCACCAGGTCGCCGGTGTTCTCGTCGATGGCGACGGTCTTCCATTCCGGGTTGTTCTGCTGTCCCAGCCCACCGTCCAGGTCCGAGGCGCGCAGCTGCCGGCCCGGCACCAGCCGGCCGTCCTGTTCGTCCAGGCGCACCAGCATCGGCATGTCGGAATAGCGCCGGCAGTAATCCTCGAAATATTCGGCCTGCCGATCCAGGTGGAATTCGCGCAGGATGACATGGCCGAAGGCCATGCCGATGGCCGCGTCGGTGCCCTGCTTGGCGTTCAGCCAGATGTCGCCGAACTTGGCCGCCTCGGAATAGTCGGGGCAGATCACCGCCGACTTGGTGCCGCGATAGCGCGCCTCGGTATAGAAATGCGCGTCGGGCGTCCGGGTCTGCGGCACGTTCGAGCCCCAGAGGATCAGGTAGCCGGCGTTATACCAGTCGGCCGATTCCGGCACGTCGGTCTGCTCGCCCCAGGTCTGGGGCGAGGCCGGCGGCAGGTCGCAATACCAGTCATAGAAGGACATGCAGGTGCCGCCCAGAAGCGACAGGTAGCGCGTGCCGGCGGCATAGGAGATCATCGACATGGCCGGGATCGGCGAGAAGCCGAAGACCCGGTCGGGGCCGTAGGTCTTGGCGGTATAGAGGTTCGCGGCGGCGGCGATCTCCAGCGCCTCGTCCCAGGTGGCGCGCACGAAACCGCCCTTGCCGCGGATGCGGGTATAGCTTTCGCGCGCGGCCTGGTCGTTCTGGATCGCGGTCCAGGCCTCGATCGGCGACAGGGTCCGGCGCTTTTCGCGCCAGAGCCGCATCAGCCTGCCGCGGATCAACGGCGTCTTCACCCGGTTCGCGGAATACAGATACCAGCTGTAGCTCGCGCCGCGCGCGCAGCCGCGCGGTTCGTGGTTGGGCAGGCCGGGCCGGGTCCGGGGATAGTCGGTCTGCTGGGTTTCCCAGGTCACGATCCCCGATTTGACGTAGATCTTCCACGAGCAGGAGCCCGTGCAGTTCACACCATGGGTCGAGCGCACGATCTTGTCGTGGCGCCAGCGGGCGCGATAGGTGTCCTCCCAGTCGCGGCTTTCGATGGTGGTCTGACCGTGCCCGTCCGCGAACGTGTCCTTGCGCAGCGGCGCCAGGAAGTTCAGGCGATCCAGAAGATGGCTCATGGCTCTCTCCGTTTCTTTTCAGATTATTCGGCCGGGGCGGCGATGGCCGCGCGCCCGTGTTCGATGTCGTGCAGCAATCCGCCGCGCCGGGTGTAGACGCTCCAGGTGACGGCGATGCAGAGCACGTAGAAGACCAGGAAGCCCCAGAGCGCCGCGCCGGCGCCGCCGGTCAGCTGGATGGAGCTGCCGAAGGCCTTCGGGATGAAGAAGCCGCCGTAGCCGCCGATGGCCGCGGTAAAGGCGACGATGGCCGCGGATTCACGCTCGGCCTGGCGGCGGCGCTCTTCGGCGGTGGCGTTCGGGTAGAGCCGCGCGATCTCCTTGCGCATGATGACGGGGATCATCTGGAAGGTGGACGAGTTGCCCACGCCCGAGAAGAAGAACAGCGCCATGAAGCCCGCGAAGAACAGCGTGAAGCTGCCGCCGTTCAGCCCCTGGATGATGACCACGACCGAGGCGATCATGCCCAGGAACACGCCGAAGGTGACCCGCCCGCCGCCGACCCGGTCGGCCATCCAGCCGCTGCCCGCCCGGCTGAGCGCGCCGATCAGTGGCCCCAGGAAGGCGTATTGCAGCGCGTTGACGCCCGGGAAGGCCAGCTTGGTCAGCATCGGGAAGGCGGCGGAATAGCCGATGAAGCTGCCGAAGGTGCCGACGTAGAGCAGGCACATGATCCAGTTGTGCCGGCGCGAGAAGATCACCGCCTGTTCGCGGAAGCTCGACTTCGCATCGGCGATGTCGTTCATGCCCAGCCAGGCCGCGATGGTCGAGGCCAGGATGAAGGGCACCCAGACGAAGCCCGCGTTCTGCATCCAGACCTGGCCGCCGTCGCTCAGTTGCTGCGGCTGGCCACCGAGCGCGCCGAACACGCCCATGGTGATGACGACGGGCACCAGGAACTGCATGATCGACACGCCCAGGTTGCCCAGGCCCGCGTTCAGCGCCATGGCGTTGCCCTTTTCCGAGCGCGGGAAGAAGAAGCCGATATTGGCCATCGAGGACGAGAAGTTGCCGCCCCCCAGCCCGCACAGCAGCGCCAGCACCACGAAGATCAAATAGGGCGTTTCCGGGTTCTGCACGGCATAGCCGATGCCCATGGCCGGGATCAGCAGCGAGGCGGTGGAAATCGTCGTCCACAGCCGCCCGCCAAAGATCGGCACCATGAAGCTGTAGAAGATGCGCAGCGTCGCCCCCGACAGCGCCGGCAGCGCCGCCAGCCAGAACAGCTGGTCCTGGCTGAAGTTGAAGCCGATGGCGGGCAGCCGCGCGATCACGACCGACCAGACCATCCAGACCGCGAAGGCCAGCGTCAGCGCCGGGATCGACAGCCACAGGTTGCGGCGCGCGATGCGGCGGCCCTTGTCGGCCCAGAATTGCGCGTCCTCGGGGCGCCAGTCCTGGATCGTC
>NZ_SOKV02000109.1:0-2374 GCF_004407025.1 Paracoccus sp. DMF | reverse complement strand
ACGCTGGCCCTCGATCTTCTGCGCGGGGGCCAGAGAGGACACGATCCAGCTGTCGACGACCGAACCGATGGTCGAGCCGATGAAACCGCCGATGGCAGCGCCAGAGAAGCCGAGGATCGCGCCGCCAAAGGCCCCGCCGATGGCGGAACCGACGGCGCCGAGGACAAGCGTGGCCATGGGGAAATCTCAGCGTGCGGGGAACAGGAAGGCGAAGACGATCTTGCGCGCCCAAGTCGGTGTCAGCGGTTCCTCGATCACGCCGAGGCGTTCGTAGGCGTGAAGGAAGGTGTCGGGCCCGGTGAGGATGCCCACATGCTTGGCGATGGCGCGGGGCACCATCCGGAACAGGATCAACGCACCGGGTGGGGCGTCGGCCGGTGCGATTTCCGGCATCATCGCCCGCGCTCCATCCGCCAGAAACTCGCGCGGGCCGGTCTCGCCCCAATCGCGGCTGTAGGGCGGGATCGGGAACGGCTCCGGCCCGACCACGTCGCGCCAGACACCGCGCGCAAGGCCGAGACAATCGCAGCCGACCCCGCGCAAGCTGGCCTGGTCGTGGTAGGGCGTGCCGAGCCATGATCGCGCGGCGGCAATGACATGGGCTGGATCGGACGTCAGGGCTGTCGCGGTCACAGCACCGCTCCCTCGTGGCCGCCGTCCTTGGTGGCGTATCTCAGGACTGCGTCTTGCCCTGGGATGTGCGGGAAGCCCCGGAAGTTCGCGAAATTGGCGAACTTCGTCTCGCATGTGGCGATCCGCTTGTCGCAGCCCGCTCGGATGATGAACGCATCCGTCGCCGTGATTGGACGCACCGGCGCTTCCAGAAGTGTCAGGATGGCAATGCCGTCGACGAGGTCGTGCGACAGCACCTCGACCCGCCGCCCGGCATTGGCGCCGGTCGACCATTCGACAAGCCCGAAGGCGAACCAGCCCGCCGAGAAACTGGCGAGGTCCGAAGCCGTGAAGGCCCGGTCGCGGAGGACATCGATCACCGCGCCGGTGCCCTTGAACGCCGAGGCCTCGAGGTCCACGCCGCAGCGCACATCGCCCAGTGCGGCGTCGCAACTGCCTTGAAACGTCCGTCCGACCGTCTGACCGAGGACATGGGCCAGCGACCGCACCTCCGCCACGAAAGCCAGCCGCCCGCGCCGGATTTGGCCGATGGCCCCGCGCCGTAGAAGCACGCGCTGCGCGGGGTTTGCCCAGTTCACCCGCCAGACCTCGACCGCCGCATTGTCCCAGCGACCGTCGAGGATGTCGGTCTCGGTGATCCGGTCCGACGACAGCACGCCTTGCGCGTCCTGCGCATCGACGGACAAATCGGACCCCGACCGGACCTCCGACGCCGTCAGCCCGCTTTCCGGTTCGAACTCGGTGCCGTCGAACGACAGGGTCCGGTCATGGTCCGTGAAGCCGAAGGTTACGCCATCGGCCCGGGTAATGCGCCAGCACCAGGCGAGCGTCGTGGTGCCGTCGTCGAGATGGGCCTGCAGGGCGGGAGGGAGGGATTTCACTTCCGCCCCCAGCCGCGCAGGAGAGCCACGGACGCGAGGAGCGAAGACACGACACCTCCGGTCGCGCCGGTCAGGGCGTAGAGATTGAAGGGGCGAATATCGAGCGTTCCGGTGGCGAGGTCAAAATCCGCCAACCCCGCCACGGTGAGGCCGGAGGCGACAAGGCAGGCCAGATAGACGAGGCCACGTGCGAGGGTCCAGTTCATGGTCATGCTCCGATCAGGGTCTTGAGGAAGGTGAAAATGCGGGTGGTCAGGTTCGGCGCCGCCTGCACGGGCGCGGGGTCGGCAGGGGCCGTGGAAGGGGCGGGTGACATGGGGATCGACTGTGGATTGAGGGGCGGGCGCAGCAGTGCCAGCGCCTCAGTCTCGCTGAGCCGCCGGATCGGCCGAGAGAAGTCGACCCGGCCATTGCGGTCGACGGCCCAGACCGGGATGGTGCCGGTTGGGTAGCGGCCCTCGTCGAAGAGATCGCGCTCGGTCTCGCGCCGGGACCGGATGGCGGCGGGCTTGAGCCAGCCCATGAATGCCGCCGCCGCCGCTGCCCGGTTGCCTGCATTCAGGTGGCGCGTCAGGGCGGCCTTGGAGATGCCGCCGGTGTTGTAATGGAAGGAGACCAGTGCATCGAACTCGTGCGGCGCGAGCGGCACCTTCACGGCGCGCAGAACCTCGGCCTCGTAGGTGGCGAGGTCGGCGCGGAACACCCGGAACGCCTCACGAATCCCCGCCTCCAGATCGGCGGGCATCCCACGCGGCATCCTTGCCGGATCGGGTGGACCGGCGGCGGCGGTATGGCCGATGCCGAAGGTCCAGATGTCCTTCACATCCAGATAGGGTCCGGGCACGACGCCTTCGTGCCGG
>NZ_SOKV02000108.1:0-2507 GCF_004407025.1 Paracoccus sp. DMF | reverse complement strand
GCGCGAAATTCCCGCTGTACAAGGGCATGTGAGACACGCGGGGGCGACCCCGCGCTGCAAGACCGGCGCGGCGGCAGGGCGGACGGCCCGGCCGCCGTTCGGCATTGGCGGGACCGCGTCAGCATTCTGGCGCGGGATCGGGCAGGCTGACCACGGGCGTGGCAAACCGGCGATCTTCTTTCCAGGATCGGAAATTTATCGCCAAGAAACTTTCCTTTGCGCCCGGCCCGCCCATCATGGACCCGTTCACCTTGCCATGATGGGTATCGCCATGAGATTGAAGAAAGCCCTGCCGGCCGGACTGGCCGCGGTCCTGCTGCCCGCCCTTTCGCAGGCGCAAGAGGCCGGACCCGCGCTCAGCGCCGGGGATACCGCCTTCGTCGCCACCTGCGCGCTGATCGTGATGCTGATGATGCTGCCCGGGCTCGGGTTGTTCTATGCCGGCATGGCGCGATCGAAGAACGTGCTTTCGGTGCTGACGCATATCTTCGCCTCGGTCGCGCTGATCGCGGTCTTGTGGATCGCCTTCGGCTATTCGCTGAGCTTTGCCGAAGGGCCGCTGAACGCGCTGATCGGCGGCACCTCGAAGCTTTTCCTGTCGGGCGTCACCCAGGACAGCATGGTCGGCACGATCCCCGAATATCTCTATGTGCTCTTCATGCTGATGTTCGCGGCGATCACGCCGCCGATCATCGTCGGCGCCTTTGCCGAGCGGATGAAATTCGCCGCCGTGCTGATCTTCATGGCGGTCTGGCTGACCATCAACTATGTCCCCATGGCGCATATGGCCTGGGGCGGCGGCTGGGTCTTCGACATCGGCGTGCAGGATTTCGCCGGCGGCAATGTCGTGCATCTGAACGCGGGCATGGCGGCGCTGGTCTGCGCTCTGGTCGTCGGGCCGCGCCAGGGCTACGGCAGCACGATGATGGCGCCGCACAACATGACCATGACCTATACCGGCGGCGCCATGCTCTGGGTCGGCTGGCTTGCCTTCTGCGGCGGCTGCGCGCTGGCGGCGAACGGCTTTTCGGCGCTGGTGATGCTGAACACCATGCTGGGCGGCGCCGGCGGCGCGCTTGGCTGGATGGCGGCGGAATGGCTGCATCGCGGCCGGGCCAGCACCTTCGGCCTGCTCTCGGGCGCCATCGCCGGGCTGGTGGCGATCACCCCGGCCTGCGGCTTCGTCGGCCCGGCCGGCGCGGTGGCCGTGGGCTTCCTGACCGCGCCGGTCTGCGTCTTCGCCGTCGAAGTGGTCAAGCGCCGCTTCGGCTATGACGACAGTTTCGACGTGTTCGGCGTCCACGGCGTCGGCGCGGCGGTCGGCGGCGTGCTGACGGTGATCTTCGCCGCGCCGGTACTGGGCGGCCTCGGCTACCCCGAGGGTCGCACGCTGATGACCCAGATGGTGCCGCAACTGGCGATCATGGGCTTTTCCATCCTGGTCTCGCTGGTCACGACCTGGATCGCGCTGAAGATCGCGGACGCCCTGGTCGGGCTGCGCGTCGACGAGGAAGCCGAATTCGACGGGCTCGACACCGCCGAGCATGGCGAGGTCGGCTATCGCTTGGGCGACGGCACCTATGCCGGCGCGGCCATCGCCGCGCAGCCGGGCAGCCCGGCCGCCGCGCCCGCCCTGGCCCCGGCCCGCAGCTGATCCACCGGGCCGGGCGCGACGTCCGGCCCTATTTGCTTTGCGGATAGGTGATGATCGACAGATATTTCGCCGGCAGCTCGATCAATTCGATCGGCCCATGCGGCGCATCGGCGTCGAACAGCAGCGTATCGCCCGGCTCCAGCCGATAGACCTGCTCGCCATGGCGATAGCCGACGATGCCTTCCAGCATGTAGAGCAGTTCGATCCCCTCGTGCTGGAAGGTCGGAAAACGGTCGCTCTCGGTGGTCAGCACGATCATGTAGGGCTCGACCACCACGCCGGAATTGTTCGAGCCGATATGGCCCAGCAGGTGATACTGGTGCCCGGACCGGGTGCCGGCACGCTCGATCTCGACGCCTTGCCCAGATTTCACATGCATGGCGCCGCGCGGCTCGGCATAGCCCTGGAACAGCTGGATCAGCGGCACCCGCAGGGCATTCGCCAGCGCCTGCAGGGTGCCCAGCGAGGACGAGATCACCCCGTTCTCGATCTTGGACAACATGCCGACCGACAGGCCGGTCTGCATCGCCAGATCGGCCCCGGTCATGCGCTGGCGCTTGCGCAGCTCGCGCACGGCGCGGCCGATGGCGACCTCGAGGTTGCGTTCGGAACTGTCGCGCAGGGCATGCGGGTCCTGCGACAGTTTCATCTGGCTGACCGATTTCCTGGCCATGTCGGCTCGGCTTCCTTTCCTCAGAGGAAAGAAGTCTGCTGAGGATTGCGACAGATTACAATCCTCGGCAGAGCCTTGGCCGTCGCCTGTGCCGGATTTGTCGCTTTTCACCCCATGCGCTCGGAGGCATAGGACCCCGGGGAGGGCGGGAAGACGACGGTCTTGTTGCCGTTGAGGAAG
>NZ_SOKV02000107.1:0-2588 GCF_004407025.1 Paracoccus sp. DMF | reverse complement strand
CCTGGATGCGGCGGCGCTGGTCTGGTCGAAGGCCCCGGTCATCGTGGGCGCACACGATACGGGGCCGCTGATCCGGTCAAAGAACGGGTTCTGGCTGGCGATCCCGCTGCCCGCCGCGGGCAAGTCCCTGCGCGGCGGCGGGATCACGCCCGGCGAATGGGAGCGCCGCCGCGGGCTGCGGCTGCGCTTTGTCTATCGCCGCACCGGACCGAGCCTGCTGGTCGCGGAGGGGCGGCTGAACACGAAGGCTCAGGCGGTGGTGTCGCGCTCCAAGACCGGGCGCGGCAAGGTCACCGCGCCGATCTTCCTGCTCGTGCCGCAGGTCAAGCTGCCGAAGCGGCTGGACCTCGCGCGGGACGCGGACCGGGCACTGGACAGCGTGCCGGGGCTGATCGTGGCGAAATGGGTGGAGGGAAGGTTTTGACGTCGGCTATGCGGGACATTCCGGCCACTCACATGAGCAGTGAAATTGACAATTGTGGCGTCCTGACCGATATAGCCAGCATGGTTGAGAAGGACATCCACATTGTCGCCCGGTTGGCCGGTATCCCATTGGCGGGATGCCGGGATGCCGATCACGCGACCTAACCACGCTGATTGCCAGCCTCGGCCTCGCCCTTTCGGACGAGGTATCTTGGCGTGGAAAACGTGCCTCGTCCTCCCTTTTCTCTGGAGACAAATATGGCACAGAATATCTACGACAATCCCGATTTCTTCGCTGGCTACAGCCAGCTTCCCCGACAGGTGGAAGGACTGGACGGTGCGCCGGAATGGCCGGCAATCCGGACTTTGCTTCCTGATCTGACCGGCAAGCGCGTGGCCGATCTGGGTTGTGGTTTCGGCTGGACCTCTCGCTGGTTTCGCGATCAGGGCGCAGCCTCGGTTCTCGGCCTCGATCTGTCACAGAACATGATCGAACGTGCGAAGGCCGACACGAAGGATGCCGGGATCGAATACCGGATTGCCGATCTGGAAACCCTTGAACTGCCCGAGGCGGCCTTCGAGCTAGTCTACAGCGCACTGACCTTCCACTACGTGCGGGATTTCGAGCGACTGATCCGCATGATCCACGCGGCACTGGCGCCCGGCGGAAACTTGGTTTTCACCATCGAGCATCCGATCTTCATGGCAGCGGCACATCCCCATTGGACGCTGGACGAAGACGGTCGGAAGACCTGGCCGGTCAATGGTTATTCCGTCGAGGGTGAGCGCCGCACGGACTGGTTTGCCAAAGGCGTGCTGAAGCAGCATCGAACCATGGCAACCACGCTCAACACTCTGATCGGCACGGGGTTCGAGTTGCACCGGATGGAGGAATTTGCGCCCACGTCTGAACAGATTACGGAGATACCGGAACTTGCTGAAGAACTGGAGCGTCCGATGATGATGCTAGTTTCGGCGCGCAAGAGCTGACTCCCTCCGTCGCCCAGCCTCCCTGTCTGGGCGACGGGCTATCGAATGACGGGAAGGGGCGTCAAGCGGACTCCTCTGCACTTTCAACATAGCAAAAACCGATGCCCACCCCACGCGAAACCATCCTCGCCGCGCTGCACGCGCGGCTCTCGGCGCTGCCTGCGACCGCCCTTCGCGGTGAGGTGCTGCCCGAGCGCGTGCCGGCCGAGGGCCTGCTGATCCTGCGCGACGGCGAACCGGGGGAGCCCGAGGTTACGTTGTCGCCGCTGCGCTACCACTACCAGCACCGCGCCGAGATCGAGGCGGTCGTGCAGGGCGCCGACCGTGACGCCGCCTTCGACACGCTGACCGCCAGCATCGGCGCGGCGCTCGCGGCCGACCGCACGCTCGGCGGCCTCTGCGACTGGGTCGAGGCGGAAGCGCCGAGGCCAGTCGATCTGCCGGTCGATGGCGCGGCCAGCCTGAAGGCAGCCGTGATCCCGGTCGTCCTGCACTACACCACGGCCGACCCGCTGGCCTGACCCAACCGACAACAGGAGATCACCATGGCACGAGCCCAAGGGGCGCGGGCGCAGATCGCGCTTGCGTTCGAGACGACCTATGGGACACCGCCCGCAGGCGGCTTTATGAAGATGCCGTTTGCCAGCGCCACGCTCGGCGCCGAGCAGCCGCTGCTGAACTCCGAGCTTCTCGGCTACGGCCGCGATCCGCTGGCGCCGATCAAGGACGCGGTGACGGCCGACGGCGATGTCGTCGTGCCGCTCGACGCCGAGGCCTTTGGCTTCTGGCTGAAGGCAGCTTTCGGCGCGCCGATCACCACGGGCACCGGCCCCTGGACGCACGAGTTCCGGTCCGGCGCCTGGACGCTGCCGAGCCTCTCCATCGAGACCGGCATGCCGGAGGTGCCGCGCTTTGCCATGTATTCCGGCTGCGTGCTCGACCAGATCACATGGCAGATGGCGCGCTCGGGGCTCCTGACCGCCACCGCGCGGCTGGTGGCGCAGGGCGAGACGGTCGGGACCACGACCAGCGCCGGAACGCCAGCCGCACTGGAGCTGAAGCGCTTCGGGCACTTCAACGGCGCGATCACGCGGAACGGGTCCGCACTCGGCAACGTGGTCTCGGCCGAGATCACCTACGCGAACAACCTCGACCGGATCGAGACCATCCGCTCG
>NZ_SOKV02000106.1:0-2826 GCF_004407025.1 Paracoccus sp. DMF | reverse complement strand
AAACCGGAATCCCCTATTGAGTACGAACCCTAGTCCCGGTCGTCAATCCCAGTCTGGCGGCCGCTTTTCCAGGAAGGCCTGGATGCCCTCGGCGGTGTCGGGGCGCAGCAGGTTCTCGCAGATCACCGCGCTGGTTGTGCCATAGGCCTCGGCCAGGCCCATGCCGGCTTGGGCATGAAAGGCGCGCTTGCCCATGCGCACGGCGGCCGGCAGCTTGCCGGCGATCTGCCGCGCCAGCGCCATGGTCTCGTCGGTCAGCGCCTCGGGCGCGGCGACGCGGTTGACCAGCCCCAATTCGCGCGCCCGGGCGGCGTCGATGAAATCGCCGGTGACCAGCAGGTCGAAGGCGGCGCGCGGCGGGATCGCCCGGGTCAGCGCCACCATCGGGGTCGAGCAGAACAGCCCGATGTTCACCCCGTTCACCCCGAAGCGCACGCCCTCGGCCGCGACGGCCATGTCGCAGCTGGCGACCAGCTGGCAGCCGGCGGCGGTGGCGATGCCCTGCACCTCGGCAATCACCGGCTGGGGCAGGGCAGGCAGCTTCTGCATCATCGCCGAGCAATGCGAGAACAGCCGCTCATAGGCGGCGCGGCCGTCGTCCGCGTCATCGCGGGCGCCTTGGATCTCACGCAGGTCGTGGCCGGCGCAAAAGGCCTTGCCCCGGGCCGCCAGGACCAGCACCCGGATGGACGGATCCGCCGCCACCTCGTCCAGCGCGTCCGACAGCGCGTCGATCATGGCCGTCGACAGCGCGTTGTAGTTCGAGGCGCTGTTCAGCGTCAGCCGCGCGACCCTGTCCTGGTCCTCGCGCAGCACCAGCGGCTCGGGGTTTCCGTCCTTCATCCTCGTCTCCCTGACGTCACGGCGCGGCTTGCCTTTGCCGGGCCTTGCCGTCCAGTCTAGCCGTCGGCAGGGCAGGGGGAAAGCATGGCATTGCAAATGGATCGCGAGCGGCTGAACGAGTTTCTCGGCCGGGCGTTCCCACAGATCGCGGGCCAGGTCCGGGTCGAGACGGTGGGCAAGGACACGATGACCGCCCGGCTGCTGGTCGACGACCGCCATCTGCGCCCCGGCGGCACGGTCAGCGGCCCGTCGATGTTCGCGCTGGCCGATGTGGCGATCTACCTGGCGATCCTGTCGCGGATCGGCGAGGTGGCGCTGGCGGTGACCACCAATGCCTCGATCGACTTCATGCGCAAGCCCGAGGCCGGGCGCGACCTGCTGGTCGAATGCCGGATCCTGAAGCTGGGCCGCGTCCTGGCGGTGGGCGAGTGCCTGATCTACTCCGAAGGCACGGCCGAGCCGGTCGCCCGCTGCTCGATGACCTATTCGATTCCGCCGAAAACCGCGTGATATCGGGGCTTGCGATACGGTATCAAGATACCTATTTTGCAAGCACCCGGTTTTCATAAGGAATTTCGGCTACGCCACGCTTGATTTGTGCGCCGCTTTCGCCGATATACCGCCATCTCGAATTACAGCCCCCAAAGGGACCGACAGATGAAAACCTATACCGCGAAACCGGCGGAGATCGAGAAGAAGTGGATCCTGATCGACGCCGAGGGCGTCGTTCTGGGCCGTCTCGCCTCGATCGTGGCGATGCGCCTGCGTGGCAAGCACAAGCCGACCTTCACCCCGCACATGGACATGGGCGACAATGTCATCATCATCAACGCCGACAAGGTGCAGATGACCGGCGACAAGCGCGACCAGAAGAAATACTACTGGCACACCGGCCACCCGGGCGGCATCAAGCACCGCACCGCCCGCCAGGTGCTGGAAGGCGCCCACCCCGAGCGTGTGGTGACCAAGGCCGTCGAGCGCATGATCTCGCGCAACAAGCTGGGCAAGCAGCAGATGACCAACCTGCGCGTCTATGCCGGTGCCGAGCATCCGCATGAGGCTCAGCAGCCCGAAGTCCTGGACGTCAAGTCCATGAACGCCAAGAATACCCGGAGCGCGTAAGCCATGGCCGAAGACATCAAAACCCTCGACGATCTGAAATCGGTCGCGACGGCTGCTCCGGCGGCTGCCCCGGTTCGCGAAGCGCAGCGCGACTCGCTGAACCGCGCCTATGCCACCGGCAAGCGCAAGGATGCGGTCGCCCGCGTCTGGGTCAAGCCGGGTTCGGGCAAGGTCGTGGTCAACGGCAAGGACATCGCGGAATATTTCGCCCGTCCGGTGCTGCAGATGATCCTGCGCCAGCCCTTCGAAGTGGCCGGCGTCGTCGGCCAGTACGACGTCTATGCCACCGTCGCCGGTGGCGGCCTGTCGGGCCAGGCCGGCGCGGTCAAGCACGGCATCTCGAAAGCGCTGCAACTGCACGAGCCCTCGCTGCGCGCCGCGCTGAAGGCCGCCGGCTTCCTGACCCGCGACTCGCGCGTCGTCGAGCGCAAGAAATACGGCAAGGCGAAAGCCCGTCGTTCGTTCCAGTTCTCGAAGCGCTGAGCCGCTTTGCAGATGCGATCAGGAAAACGCGGTCCCTCGGGGCCGCGTTTTTCGTTTCTCCCGGCCGATCTGCCGCGACCCGAGTCGCCAGGACGCTGGAATCAGGCGATTTTCGCGCGAGCCGATTCGGATTTCCGCCTATCCGACGGGCAGGAGAGCCGCAGCCTTGCCCGGAATTGCGACAGAAGAATGACGCTAAATCATGGGGTTGATGAAATTCTTGCCGGGGCGTGCATTTTTCCGCTTGCAAGCTTGGGCGCCGGGGCCTAGATACCCCTTCACCGACGCAGCGAAGACGCAGCGGCGGGGCGGGGACGCGGCCTTGGGTTGCTGAGCCGATGAAATTCTGGGAATGACTGACCGGTTGGGGCGTCGAGC
>NZ_SOKV02000105.1:0-2893 GCF_004407025.1 Paracoccus sp. DMF | reverse complement strand
AACGGGGGCGTCGAGCGAAAGCACCGTGCCGCCATGCATGCGCCGCTGGCGGTGATGGCGGATCGCGATGCGCGAGGACTGGTTGCGCAAGACGATGTTGGCGAAAGCGCCGATGCTGCCACGGCGCGCATCGAAGCCGGGCAGCCGGCAGATCATGCCGACCAGCAGGTCCTGGCGAAGATCGTCGAGATCGGCGGCGGGCAGCATCAGCTTGCGATGCAGGCGGCGCGCGGCAATGGCTGCCTCGTCGATCAGTGTGGCAAGGTCGTCGGGGGAAATCGGCGGAAACATTCGGGAGCACCTCGGAACATGTTGCTGTTGTTCCGAATGTGCCGCTCAGCCCGCAGCCGCCGGTGTGATTGCCGTGTGTTTGTTATGTGCGGATTGTGTGTGACGGCCTCAGGGTTCGATGACCACTTCGGCGGGGGCAAGGCCGAGCCGATAGCCGCGCGCGCGAACCGTCGCGACCAGCGATTTCGCCTGCGCCTCGGGCATGCCGGAGGAGATAAGCGCGTTGCGCAGGTCGCGGGCGATTTCATTGGCGGGACGGCCGGTCTGCCTCTCGATATCCTGCTTTTTCAGGACTGGATCACGCTTGACGGATTGCTCGATCAGCAGACGAAACAGCGCGAACATCTGAGTCGGCAGGTCGAGCCGACGGCCGTCGAGAGTGACCGATTGCGCCGAAAGGTTCATGACGAGTCGCGGAACTGAAGATGGCGGATCAAGGACGAGGCGGTCCATGCCATCCGACCCTGCTTTGAAAACCGCCGCAATTGCGTGGGGCTCGACCCCAACTTCTCGCAACCTGACAGCGATTGCCGCGGAAAGGTCGTGGACGATTGCCATGATCGGCTTCAGCCCCACGGCCGCCCTGATCGCCATCACCGCGCCCGGCGCAACCAGATTGTCGGCATCGATTGACAGGACCACGGCATGGCCGGACGGGGTCTCCCCCAAAAGCCAGACGCCGTCCGCAATTCGGGTGACCGCGCCGCCAAGATCACCGCTGGCAGCAATCCGGGCCACAAGCCGGTCAGTGTCGACCGAAAAGCGGCTCAGATCGTCCTTCTGGAGGATCACGTCTTCGGACTGATCGTGCGGGCAGCAGGCCCGGAATGCATCACCCAACTGTTCGACGGGGCGAGCATCAAGCCCGCAGTCGCATTCGGCGCAGACCGACCAGGTATCGGCCTTCCGTTCCTCGATCAGCACTTGCGCTCGCAAGAGGCGCTCGACTTCGCTTGCGGGAAGGCGGCCCAACGCCCGGCCCGAGATCGCGACCCGGGCGCCGCCCTCACTCAGCCGCGTCCACAACCATGCCAGCATCGCGGTCCTTTTCGAGCCCATTGCGCTGAACCAGCGTGTGGATCGCCTTTTCGAACCGCGTCCGGCGGAAGGCGAGCGTCCCTGGCGGCTTCAGCCGCACCGTGACCTGTGCCGGCCGCTTGGCGCCGGTTTCGAATGCGACCCGGAAGGTGATCTCGCCCAACCGCCAGCCCCGGCCGAACCGCACCTCGCTGCCCCGAAAATGGGTCAGCGCGCCGCCGGACGCGTCTTTCGATTCCCAACTGCGCACATGACGCCAGCGCTGATCCTCTTCATCCCGCTCGAAGAGGTCAGCGGCGGCGGCAACGATCCGAACCTCCTTGATGGTCTCGTCATAGCGATGCTGGAACGCGAAATCGGGCCCGGCATCGCTGATCGGATCGAGCGTATAAAGATCGCGGGCGTCCCGCCCCGAGAAGAAGCCCGGCCGCCTCAGGATATGCCGGGCGAAAAGCTCGGAGATCTCGCCTTGCTGCGCCTTGACCACGCCGCCTACGAACAGGCGCCCTTCGACCGGGGAGTACCGCAGCACCGCATATTTGACCGCCCGAAGGGTAATGATCTCTTCGCGATCCCCGGTGACCACCGGCGTTGTGGTGACTTGCGCGCCGTGGCTGATCACCAGGTTGATTTCGCCATCTTCCTCATAGGGCCCTAGGCGGCAATATTGACCCTGCAGGTCCTGCGAAAACAGATTGATCACCGCTGCCTTGAAAGCCTCGGTCATTTCTTCGGTCAGGTCCGCACCCACGTCCCGCTCTGGCCCGCGGAACTCTGCAGGCGATGTCGGCGCACGCAGCGCATGAAAGTCGGCTGCAGCCTCGAAAACGCGGTGGTGCAGCAGGTAGGTGTGGAGCGCGACGTGTTTGGGATCATGGCGAATGGGCGCGGATTCGGCGTCGTCAGGGTCGGGCTCGGGATAGAGAACCACGCCACGACGCCGGGCTTCGTTCAGAATAAGCTGCATGCCCTCGCTGGTTCCAAGCTCGGCAACGCGATGCAAATCGGCGACCATTCCGGCGTTCCAGCCTGCAACGGTTCCTTCGAAATGCGCCGCCAGAGCTGCCCGAATGGTTGCGGCCTCTCCCTCGAATGCCACAGGCAGTTCATCCTCGCCGAAGTGCCGAACGAACAAAACCCGCATCAGGGCCGGATCAATGGTTTTGAGAAACTTCGGATTAACAAATTTCTTGAGATCGGAACCCACGGGAATACCTCGCAAACGGCCGGCCTGTTCTGATTATGTTCTACCCGATGGATCAACCATGAGTCGAGTCCGGCCTTTCGCATAACCGCCATCTTTCCCTGCGGGACGTTTTTCGGATCGGCTGAGTAGAGGCAGGGCAAGCCAACACGGACTTGCTCGCATGAAACGCCCCAATCCACTGCCACCCGATCAGATGACGCCCGCCGAACGCCGCGCCGAGTTGTGCGGGCTGCTCGCCCTCGGTCTGGTCCGCCTGATGCAGCGCGATCGGGACGAACCTTCTGACGATGCTGGAGAAATTCGCCTACACTATCCGGCCGACCGATGCCGTCATGCAACCCCGAACCCAACGGAGAC
>NZ_SOKV02000104.1:0-3009 GCF_004407025.1 Paracoccus sp. DMF | reverse complement strand
CCTGGATGCGGCGGCGCTGGTCTGGTCGAAGGCGCCGGTGATCGTCGGCGCGCACGACACGGGCCCGCTGATCCGCTCGAAGGATGGGTTCTGGCTGGCGATTCCGCTGCCAGCCGCAGGCAAGTCCCTGCGCGGCGGCCGGATCACGCCTGGCGAGTGGGAACGGCGACGCGGGTTGCGCCTGCGCTTCGTCTATCGCCGCACCGGGCCGAGCCTGCTGGTGGCGGAGGGGCGGCTGAACACGAAGGGCCAGGCGGTGGTGTCGCGCTCGAAGACCGGGCGCGGCAAGGTCACCGCCCCGATCTTCCTGCTGGTGCCCCAGGTGAAGCTGCCGAAGCGGCTGGACCTGGCACGAGATGCGGACCGGGCGTTGGACAGCGTACCGGGGCTGATCGTGGCCAACTGGGTGGAGGCGAAGCTATGATCAGCGCCTGAACAAGAGCAGCCTCAGGTCAGGCCCAGAGACGCCAGCGCGACACCGGCCAGCGCACAACCCGCAAGGACCGTCACGGCGCCCAGCCGGAAGCGGAAGACAGCCACGAGCGCGGCGAGCACCAGCGCCGCAGCCGCCAGGTTCACTGTGGACCAGACGGGCACATCCAGATCGAGGCCGTACGCTGTAACGGTCCGCACCTCGTCGAAGACGACATGCAGACCGAACCAGACGGCAAGGTTCAGGATGACGCCCACCACGGCCGCGGTGATGGCGGTCAGTGCCGCCGTCAGCACAGCGTTGTCGCGCAGACGCTCGATGAAGGGCGCGCCGAGGAAGATCCACAGGAAGCAGGGAACGAAGGTAACCCATGTCGTCAGAAGCCCGCCGAGCGTCGCGGCCACAAGGGGCGACAGGCCGCTCGCCTCGCGGAAGGCGCCCATGAAGCCCACGAACTGCGTAACCATGATCAGCGGCCCCGGCGTCGTCTCCGCCATGCCGAGGCCGTCCAGCATCTCGCCGGGAGCGAGCCAGCCGAAGTTCTGCACCGCCTCCTGCGCGACATAGGCCAGCACCGCATAGGCGCCGCCGAAGGTCACCACCGCCATGACGCTGAAGAAACCCGCGATCTGCGAAAACACGTTCTCCGGCCCGAGGGCCGCGAACAACAGCGCCACAGGGGCAAGCCAGAGGACGAGGAAGACGCCGGAAATCCGAAAGGCCCACCCCCGGTTGACCTGCGTGTGAACCGGTGATTCCTCACCCAGCAGGGTGTCGGCGTCGTCGACCTGGACCGTGCCGACCTTGCCGTGTCCGCCGCCGCCATGGAATGCGGTCAGGCCCGCACGCGCGCCGAAGAACCCGATCAGGCCAGCAACGAGGATGATGAGCGGAAACGGAATGGCGAAGCCGAAGATCGCCACGAAGGAGGCGGCGGCGATGGCGACCATCGCCCCGTTCTTGAGCGCGCGCGATCCGATGCGGATCACCGCCTGCACCACGATGGCCAGCACCGCCGCCTTGAGCCCGAAGAACAGTGCCTCGACCGGGCCGACATTGCCGTAGAGCGCATAGATCCAGCTCAGCGCCATGATCGCCACGACGCCGGGCAGCACGAACAGGACGCCCGCGATGATGCCGCCGAGCGTGCGGTGCATCAGCCAGCCGATATAGACGGCGAGCTGCATTGCCTCCGGCCCCGGCAGGAGCATGCAGTAGTTGAGCGCATGGAGAAACCGCTTCTCGCCCAGCCAGCGCTGCTCCTCGACGAGGATCCGGTGCATGAGCGCGATCTGCCCGGCCGGACCGCCGAAGCTCAGGAGGCCGATGCGGGCCCAGATGCGGGTGGCCGCGGCCAGCGTGGGGTATGCGCGGTCCTGCATCAGTCTGCCTTCGGCTTGTTGGTGGGCCAGTTGTGGGTCTCGTCGGTGGCGTCCCGCGCCCAGCGAAAGAAGGCGTCGTAAAGCAGCATCCCGGCCTCCAGCTGCTCCAGATCGTCGGAATACATCCGCGACAGGCCGAGTGATGCGGCAAGCAGACCGGCCGCCTCGGGCGCGAGGTCGAGCCGGGCGGTATCGGCGCCGCGCACGATTGTCGCGAGCCGGTCGAGCGCGGGAATGCTCAGGCCGAACTCGGCCAGCATCACGTCGAAGGTGCAGAGGTCGTCCCGATGGCTCCAGAACACGCCTTCGATGTCGAAGGGCGATGCATTGTAGCGCTCTGCGACGCCCACCACTTCGGCGGGCGCCACGAACAGGATGATCGCGCGGGGATCGAGAAAGCGCCGGATCAGCCAGGGGCACGCGATGCGGTCGATCTTGGGGCGCGAGCGCGTGACCCAGATGGTGCGGCCCTGCGCGTCGCGCGCGGGCAGCTTCACCGGATCGATCAGCGGCATGCCGGCGGAGCGCCATGCCTCGAACCCGCCCTCGAGATACTCGGACGGGCAACCTTCGGCGCGAAGCAAGGCGGCAGTGCCCTGACTGCGCCGGTGACCGGCCTGACAAACGGCGATCGAAGGCTGGCCGCCGAGCTGTGGCGCGAGGGCGGCGAGCGCCTGGTCGTCGATCCGGACAGAACCTGGGAGCAATCGTGGATCGGCGGCGAAATCTTCCTCGGACCGCACGTCGAGCAAAAGCGGTGCGCGGGGGGTTCCGATGATGCGGGTGAGCTTGTCGAACGAAATGGCATTGGGCGCAGGCATGTGCGTTCCTCCGTCGCCGGGGTTGAACAGGAACGCGATCTTCGGCTGGCGCCTCGTGGGGAGCTCGCAATCCCCATGGGTCCAGTTACCGGAAACGCTCTGAAACTGTCAAGAATTGCAAAGGTCAAGCTGCCCATGTTCGGGCGCTTCGGACATCGAAGAGACCCTCCATGCCCACCCCTCGCGAAACCATCCTCGCCGCGCTGCACGCGCGGCTCTCGGCGTTGCCCGCCAGCGCACTGCGGGGTGACGTGTTGCCCGAGCGCGTGCCGACGGAGGGTCTGCTGATCATGCGCGACGGCGAACCGGGGGAGCCCGAGGTGACGTTGTCGCCGCTCGCCTACCACTACCAGCACCGCGCCGAGATCGAGGC
>NZ_SOKV02000103.1:0-3026 GCF_004407025.1 Paracoccus sp. DMF | reverse complement strand
CGCCGCGCCGACGATCTGGCGGCGGTCGTCGCCTTCTTCGAGGCCCGCAATGGTCGCCTCCATGGCTTCCGGTTCAAGGATTGGGGCGATCACAAATCCTGCCTGCCCTCGGGGACACCCGCACCGACAGACCAGGTGATTGGCACCGGCGATGGCACGACAACCGCCTTCCAGCTGGTGAAGCGCTACGCCTCAGGCAGCCAGACATGGGTGCGGACCATCACCAAGCCGGTCGCGGGCTCGGTCGCCATCGCCTTGAATAGCGCGCCCCAGGCGTCCGGCTGGTCCGTCCACACCACGACCGGCGTCATCACCTTCGCCGGGGCACCGAGCGCTGGCGCCACGATTACCGCGGGCTTCGAGTTCGATGTTCCGGTCCGCTTCGACACCGACGTGCTCGACGTGACGCTCGACCTCGAGCGGCTGGGCTCGATCACCTCCATCCCGCTTCTGGAGATCCGACGATGAATGATGAAACCGGATTTCTGGCAGCGGCGCTGAAGGAACTGCTCGCCTCTACCGCCGTGATCCTCGCCGCCTGGGGCGCGCTCGGCGGCGCGACCAACGCGCTGACGACGAAAATGCGGCTGCGCGACGCTCTGCGCCACATCCTGCTCGGCGGTCTGATCGCGGCCGGGATGGGCAGCCTGTCGATGGCGATCATCACCCGCTGGCTCGGACTGCCGCCCGAGGCAATCCCGGCCGGGGGCGCGGCCGGATCGGCCGCCTATCTGGTCGGCGTCTTCGGTCCCGCCTTTATCGAGGTGCTGCTCGCCCGCCTGCGCCATGCCGGGAAAGGCGACGGCGATGCATGACCTTCTCCGCCTCGCGCGCTCCCTGCGCTGCGACCCGGCCGATCCCGGCCAGGCCTTCCGCCACCGGCTGGGCGTCGGCATCGCCATCGCCGCGCTGATCCTGATCCTCTCGCTTCTGGGGTAACTTCCATGCACATGACTGACCGGGGCCTGTTGGCCCTTGTCCGGCACGAAGGCATCGTGCCCGGACCCTACACGGATGTGAAACAGGTCTGGACCTTCGGCATCGGGCACACGGCTGCCGCCGGGGCACCCGATCCCGCCACGATGCCGCGCGGCATGCCCGCCGATCTCGATGCCGGGATCCGCGAAGCCTTCCGGGTCTTCCGGTTCGATCTCGCTCGCTACGAGGCCGCCGTCCTGCGCGCTGTGAAGGTGCCGCTCAAGCCGCACGAGTTCGATGCGCTGGTTTCGTTCCACTACAATACCGGTGGCATCGCCAAGGCGGCGCTCACCCGGCACCTGAACGCGGGCGACCGGGTGGCCGCCGCAGCAGCCTTCATGGGCTGGCTCAAGCCCGCCGCGATCCGCCCGCGCCGTGAGGCCGAGCGCGATCTCTTCGCCACGGGCCGCTATCCCGCCGGAACGATCCCGGTCTGGTCGGTGGATCGCAACGGCCGGGTCGATTTCTCGCGACCGATCCGGCGCCTGACCGAGGACGAAGCGCTGGCGCTGCTGCGCCCCGCAAGCGCGCCAGTGCCGACGCAAACCATTTTCGCTCCGTCTTGGTGGCGGAGGCTGTTGGACCATTTCAGAGGAAAGGCAACATCATGAACTGGAACCTCGCGCGTGGGCTGATCTACCTTGCCTGTCTGGCGGCCTCTGGTCTGGCGATGGCCGGGCTGGCTGATTTCGATCTGGCGACCGGCACATTCGACCTGAGGCCCTTTAACCTCTACGCCTTGACCGGCGCTGGCGGTGGTGTCGTCTCGTCAGCGCTGGCCTCTCTGGCGTTGCTTCGCGGCTGGGGGCGGAAGTGAAATCCCTCTCGCCCGCCCTGCAGGCCCATCTCGACGAGGGCACGACGACGCTCGCCTGGTGCTGGCGGATTACCCGGGCCGATGGCGTGACCTTCGGCTTCACCGACCACGACCGGACGCTGAGCTTCGACGGCACCGACTTTGAACCCGAGAGCGGGCTGACGGCTTCCGAGGTGCGCTCCGGCTCCGACCTGTCCGTCGACGCGCAGGACGCCGAGGGCGTGCTGACCTCGGACCGGATCACCGAAACCGACATCCTCGACGGCCGCTGGGACAATGCCGAGGTCGATGTCTGGCGCGTGAACTGGGCCGACACCGGCCAGCGCGTCCTGATGCGGCGCGGCGCCATAGGTCAGATCCGGCGCGGGCGGCTCGCCTTCGTCGCCGAGGTCCGCTCGCTCGCCCACGTCTTGGGCCAGACGGTCGGGCGGACGTTCCAGGCGAGTTGCGACGCCGCGCTTGGCGATGCGCGCTGCGGCGTCGATCTGGAGGATCCCGCATTCAAGGGCACGGGCGCCGTCATCGATCTCCTGCGCGACAGGGCCTTCACCGCCTCGGGGCTCGGCGGGTTCGCTTCCGGCTGGTTCACCTTCGGCACCATCGAATGGACGAGCGACGCGAATGCGGGGCGTCGCGCGGAAGTGCTGGGCCATGACGTGACGGACGGCGTCGCGATCCTGACCCTGCTCGAGGCGCCGGTGCGGTCCATCGCCGAGGGCGATGCCTTCACCATCCGCGCGGGCTGCGACAAGCGCATGGAGACCTGCGGGGCGAAGTTCGCCAATACCGTCAACTTCCGGGGTTTCCCGCACATCCCGGGCCAGGATGCCGTGCTGCGCTATGCCACCAAGGACGGTGGTCACGACGGAGGTGTGCTGTGAAAGCCGCTGATCCCCAGCACGTCATCACCATTGCGCGGTCCTGGCTCGGAACGCCGTATCATGATCAGGCCAGCCTGCGCGGTGTCGGCTGCGATTGCCTCGGGCTGGCGCGGGGCGTCTGGCGCGAGGTCGTCGGCCCCGAGCCGTTCCCGATCCCGCCCTACAGCCGCGACTGGGGCGAGACCGGGCCGCGCGAGGTGCTGGCCGAGGGCGCGCGCGCCATGATGATCGAAGTGGAACCGGCAGAGGCCGGTCCCGGCGCGCTGGTGCTCTTCCGCATGAAGCCCCGCGCCATCGCCAAGCATGTGGGGATCCTGACCGGTCCCGACACCTTCCTCCACGCCTACGAG
>NZ_SOKV02000102.1:0-3038 GCF_004407025.1 Paracoccus sp. DMF | reverse complement strand
GCGCGCCGTGTGCGCGTGCCATGGGGGTCTCCTATGTGGGGGAAGTCAGGCCAAAGGGCCGGTCGTGGAGTAGTAAAGGACGACGGTGATCACCGCCGCTTTCAGCGCCGCCGCGCCCTCGACGGGCAGGTCAACCGAGACCAGGGCCTCGGCTTCGACCCAGTCGCAGAGGCCGCCGAGCGTCCGGTCGGCTTCCAGCGCTGCGCCGATGGCGGCGATCAGATCGTCAAAGATGTTGGCCCTTCCGGTGCCCGCCTGGACGACAACCTCCAGCTCGGCGCGGTGCTGGTAGTGGTAGCGCAGGGGCGACAGCGTCACCTCCGGTTCGCCCGGCTGGCCGTCACGCAGGATGATCAGCCCTGCCGCCGGGATCCGCTCGGGCAGAACCTCGTCACGCAGGGTGAGGGCGGCAAGCGGCTGCAACCGCGCGTGCAGCGCGGCAAGGACGAGTTCGCGGATGGTGGGCATCTGTTGTTCCGGGGTTCCGGGACAAGCCCGGGGTCAGTGTTCCCTGTCGCCTTTCGGCAGAGGCAGGTTGGCCAGACGTCGCGGCAAGTCGGCGCGGCTGTGCAGGAAGTCCACGATTGCCACTTGGTCGGCGTCTTCAATGAAGACCACGAAGTGCTGGCCTGCGCGCGTGAAGCGCAGGTCCTCGACCAGGTCGGTGGCGATGAGCCGACGGCAGTCCTGTGACAGGGCGGTGCCCGCGGCGATCTCGCGGCAGGTGGAAATCAGGTCATCCTCATAGGCCGCCGCCTGTCGTGGTCCGAAAGTCTCGACGGTCCAGTGTGCGATCTCGATCAGCGAGGCCTCCGCCTGCCTTGTCAGGCGCCATGGTTTCGGCATCAGGTATTGGCACGCGCGGCGGCAAAAGCCCGGCGGATGGCATCTTCACCACTGCCCTCGGCCAGATCGCCGCTCCGGGCCTGTTCCAACCCGGCCGTCAGACGGGTGCGCAACGCGCCAAGTTCAGCCTCTTCGCGTTCGAGGAGGCGCAGCCCTGCGCGCAGGGCCTCGGACGCATTCTGATAGCGCCCGGATGCCACCAGGCGGTCGACAAGGTCGGATTGCGTTTCGGTCAGGACGACGTTTCTGGTGGCCATGGAAGTCTCCCTGCGAATCATTGGCAATATATGCCAATGAGTCTGCCATGTCGACAGGTCCCGTCATGACCGTGTTTTAGCCCACCCCGCCACGATCCGCCCCGGCACGCCATCGATGGCCCGCTCTGCATCCCTTGCCAGATCCAGTCGCTTGCGCAGCTTGACCTGCGGCACCAGGAGGAAGATCGGCGCGGTAACGACGCCCCGGCCGGTTTTCGACCGTGACGCAACTGCACGTCCCTTGCTGTTCAGCCTCCCCTCAGCCACCAAAAGGCTCGGACCCCTGCGCCGGTAGATGAACCGCAGGCGCAGCCCCGTGCGACGCTCCCATTCGCCGGGGGTGATGCGACCGCCGCGGGTGGATTTGCCTGCCGCTGGGGTGGGGATCGCGAGCCAAAACCCGTTTCGCGACCGGATCAGCGGACCTGCATCATGCGCGCCGACGATCACCGGGGCGTTCGACCAGACCAGTGCTGCGGCGTTCAGGCTCTCGCTGCCCTTGGGATAGGTGGCGAGGCGGATCGAGTTCCCAAGCCGGGTGCCCAGCCCCGCGCCGGTGATCTGGCCGCGCCAGGCGGATTTGAGGTTCGTGCCAGCCTCGAGCATGGCGGTGGTGACGGCTTTTTCGCCCGCGGCGATTTCCGCCTGCATCAGGGCGGCAAGGTCGGGGCTGATCTCCAGCTTTAGCTTCATGCTGGTCTCAGATCGAGGGTCCAGATGAGCCGTTCCCGGTCGCGCAACGGTTCTCCCTGGATCACATGGCTGTCCGCGCCAATGACGATCACATCGCCCGTCCTTGGGGTGGGCAGCTCGGCCACGCGCACATCCACCACCGTGGTGTCGCTGACGAACCGGCCCGCACCGAAGTCGGTGATGCGATCCGGTGCGCGGCGGATGATGCGGATCGGGCGTTCCTCGGACGTCGTGGCCGAGATCCAGAGGGCCGGGGCCGCCATGGAGGCATGGGTGAAGATGCGGTCCATGGCTGCGGCAAAGACGGACATGGGTTGTGTCCGTCAGTTCGACGTATGCAGGCGGATCGCCAGCCGAGGCCGCTTGTTGACGGGCAGGATCGAGGCTTCGGTCATCACGTCGATCCAGCGACCCTTTTCGTCGAGATGCTGGCGGGCATAGAGCGGCAGGCCGATGGTGTTGGCGGTTTCCAGGAGGTTTGCCGGGCCGCCATAGGTGGTGAAGGTGTCCATCGTGCCGAGCGGGAAGGCGATCCCCTCGTTCGCCGGGACCAGCCGTTCGGTGGTCTTGGTCGAGAGGGTGACGGTGCCGGAGTATTCCTCGAACAGGATCCCGCCGAACGGGAAGTTGCGCCGCACATCTTCGCGCAGCGGCTGGGCCCCGGTCGAGGCGTAGAACTTGTAGGCCTCTTCCGTCTTCGGATGGGCGATCAGCTTTTCGAAGAATTCCCGGCTGACGAGGGCATGGACGCTGGTCATAGCCTCGCCCAGCAGGTTGTCCTCGATGGCGCGCAGCACCTCGCGGACCTTGCCCTGCACGTTCGTTCCGGCCGTGCCCAGCACGAAGTCGACCGCGATCTGCGCGAGGCCGAATTCGGTGAAGTAATTGTAGAGGGTTGTCCCGGCGCCATCCTTTACGATGCCGCGCAGTGCGTTCATCTCCATGTATTCGCGGGTCTGGGCGTGCTTGCGCCGCATGAGGAGGAGCTTGCGGTTCATCACCTCGACCAGCGGATCGGCCGCGTCGAAGGCGCCCAGCGCGGGGGCGCCTTGGATGTCGGCAGGCAGGACCACGTCGTCATGCGGGATCCACGGCAGGGCGAAGCTGCGCATCGACCGGCCTTCCCGGGTGCCGACAGTGGCGGGGCCGCCGAGGGGGACGGAGGGCAGCAGGCTCAGGACGCCTTCGTACTGCTCGATGATGACGGACCGCTGGCTGACCCCTTCGAAGCGGAAGAGGCCG
>NZ_SOKV02000101.1:0-3068 GCF_004407025.1 Paracoccus sp. DMF | reverse complement strand
AGCGCGAGGGGGGCAGCGCCCCCCTCGGGGCCCCGCCTCGCCGGCCCCGCTTCGTCGGCCCCGCTTCGCCGACCTCGCCTCGCCGGCCCAACCTGACGGCGCGCGCGCCCTCCTTCCGACGACGACCCGGCGCGGTGCCTTCCGCGCCGGCCCCATCCCCGCATCCCGGTGACGACGATGACAACCAGCCTGATCCCCTCGCGCAGCCTCCTCTCGGAGGCCTTCCCGGGCTTCGCCGTCTCGGCGCTGGTGGCGGCGACGGCGCAGTTCCTGTCGGACCATTACGGCGCCCCGGCCATGCTGCTGGCGCTGCTCCTGGGCCTGGCGCTGAACTTCCTGGCCGAGGACGGCACCCGCACCGCGCCGGGCGTCGCGCTGACCGCGCGCAGCGTGCTGCGGCTCGGGGTGGCGCTCCTCGGCGCACGGATCTCGGTCGACATGCTGGCGGCGCTCGGGCCGCGCGCCATCGGGCTGGTGGTCGCCGGGGTGGTGCTGACCATCCTCTGCGGCCTCGCGCTCGCCCGGCTCGGCGGCCGCGACTGGCGCTTCGGGCTCTTGACCGGCGGTTCGGTGGCGATCTGCGGCGCCTCGGCGGCCATGGCCATCGCCGCCGTGCTGCCGCGGCACGAGAAATCCGAGCGCGACCTGGTGTTCACCGTGCTCTCGGTCACCGTGCTCTCGACCGTGGCCATGGTGCTCTATCCGATGCTGGCCGCGCTCTTCGGCTTCACGGCGCGCGACAGCGGCGTCTTCCTTGGCGGCACCATCCACGACGTGGCCCAGGTGGTCGGCGCCGGCTTCTCCATCGGCCCCGAGACCGGCGAGACCGCGACGCTGGTCAAGCTGATCCGGGTCTCGATGCTGGCGCCGGTGGTGCTGGCGATCTCGCTCATCATTCGGGCGCGCGGGCTGGCCGACAGCGACGGCGGCGCGGCGCCGCCGCTTCTGCCGGGCTTCGTGCTGGGCTTCCTGGCGCTGGCGGCGCTGAACAGCTTCGGCGCGATCCCGCAGGCGCTGTCGGACCTCGCCGGGCAGCTGTCCCGCTGGGCGCTGCTGATCGCCATCGCGGCGGTGGGCATCAAGACCTCGCTCAAGCGCATGCTCGAGGTCGGCACCGGCGCCATCGCGCTGATCGTGGCGGAAACCGTGTTCCTCGGCGTCTTCGTGGTCGCCGGCCTGCATCTGCTGGGGTAGACGATGAAACCGCTCGACCGCATCCATGCCGAAGCCCGCGCCCGCGCCCGCCACATCATCCTGCCCGAGGGGGACGACCCGCGCGTGGCCGAGGCGGCGCGGCGCATCACCGAACAGCGCCTGGCGCGGGTGACGCTGATGAACGGGCCCGCGATCCCCGGCGTCACCGCCCTGGTCCCGGCCGAGGCGCCGGACCTGGCCGAGCTTGCCGATCACTGGCACCGGCTGCGCGCCGCCCGCGGCATGACCGCGGACCGCGCGCTTTCCGAGATGCGCGACCCGATCCGCCAGGCGGCGATGCGGGTGCGGCTGGGCCAGGCCGACGGCACCGTCGGCGGCGCGGTCGCCACCACCGCCGACACGGTGCGCGCGGCGCTGCAGATCATCGGCAAGGCGCCCGGGGCCGGCATCGTGTCGAGCTTCTTCCTGATGCTCGCCTGCGGGCCCGAGGCGCCGGTCCGGGGCGGCATGATCTTTTCCGACTGCGGGCTGGTGATCCAGCCCGACGCGGCCGAGCTGGCCGCCATCGCGCGCGCGGCCGCGGCGAGCTGCCGCCAGCTCCTGGCCGAGAAGCCGCGGGTGGCGCTTCTGTCCTTCTCGACCGCGGGCTCGGCCGAGCACCCGAGCCTCGGGCGGCTGCGCGAGGCCCTGGCGCTGATCCGCGCCGCCGAGCCGGATCTCGAGGTCGACGGCGAATTGCAGTTCGACGCCGCGCTCGACGAGGCGATCCGGGCCAAGAAGGCGCCGCAGAGCCGGCTGACCGGGCGGCCGAACGTGTTCATCTTTCCGGACCTGGCGGCGGGCAACATCGGCTACAAGATCGCGCAACGCCTGGGCGGGCTGACGGCGATCGGCCCGATCCTGCAGGGCCTCGCCCGCCCCGCCAACGACCTCTCCCGCGGATGCTCCGTCAACGACATCGTCAACGCAACCGCAATAACCGCTATCCAGGCAGAATAAACAAAAACGGTGAAACATCGTCGGTGCACGGATGCGCCGTCGGAAACAACCGATGGCGCTGTGCAGGCGCGTCCTGTTATGCCAGACTACCCATTTCAGGGCTTCCCGCTCGACCTGGCCAACGGATTTCCAGGGGCCGAGGAACGTGATCACCTCGGCCTTGAACATATGGAGGGGACCGTGGCCCCGGTGGGGCCGCGTAAGCCCCGGAATGGTTGATCGTCTCGGCCAGCGCATTGTCGTAGCAGTCGCCGACGCTGCCGACAGAGGTGTCGATGCCCGCCTCACCAGCCGTTCGCTGTAGCGAATGCTCAGATATCGGGCGGATTCAGCCGGTCGTCGCAACACCCTAGTTCAGCAGGTGCCGATGCCGACAGGAAGACGCGGAAGAAGTTGCGCTCGCCCGGAAGGCCTCCGGTATGGCAGCGTGAGAACCCGTGCCGGTTCTGGCGGGTGATTGCGATGGAGTTTCGTGAGGAGGCCGCAGTGTGTTCGGGTGTGTCAGCACCTGTCGGGGTCCGGTGGTTCCGAAGTTCAGGTGGCATGCCTCCTACACAGTTTGCGACATCGTCGCGGTCTCCTGCCGGTCGCAGCCTGACCTTCGCAGAACGTGAGGAGCGCGCGCTCGAGCGCGCGAGAGGCAGCGGCATTCGCGCCATCGCGCGCAAGCTGGGCAGATCACCAAGCACGATCTCGCGCGAGATCCGACGCAATTGGGGCAACGCGTGATGGCAACTTCGACTATCGCGCCATCAATGCCCAGTGGCATGCGGACCGTGCGGCCGAACGGCCAAGGCCGGCCAAGCTCGTCAGGAACCCGGCTTTGCGGGACTATGTTCAGGACCGATTGTCCGGCAAGATTGCTTTGCCCGACGGCGCCGGCCCGACGTGCCTTGGAAGGGGCGACGGCGCGT
>NZ_SOKV02000100.1:0-3095 GCF_004407025.1 Paracoccus sp. DMF | reverse complement strand
GGCGGTCTTCAGCGCGGCCAGGCGCGCGGGGATCTGGTCGTGAGTCGTCATGCTGTCTCCGTTGGGTGCGGGGTTGCATGACGGCATCGGTCGGTCGGATAGTGTAGGCGAATTTCTCCAGTTTCGTCAGAAGGTTCTCCCCGCTCTCGCTGCATCAAACGCACCATCCCGAGGGCAAGCAGACCGCACAACTCGGCACGGCGTTCTGTGGGCGTCATCTGTTCGGGTGGCAGGGGATTGGGGCGTTTCATGCGAGCAAGTCCGTGGTGGCTTGCCCTGCCTCTACTCAGGTAAACCGGACGACGTCCCGCTGGGATAGGTAGCCGCTACGCGAAAGGCGGGACTCGACTCATGGTTGATCGGCCGGGTAGAACATAATCGGAACAGTGCTTCACCTTCGCCCGGTGAATCGGTCATGCATTTTCCGCCAGCGTTAAGCGGGTCGTGGAGGCGCAAACCGGTTTGCGACCGCAAGCGACAAGGTTTCAGGGCGAGAGGAGATTACATGGCCAAGAGGATCAAGAATTTCGTCGATCGCGCGTTCTCGCGCACCGTCGACCTCGAACTGCTTCATCGTTTGCTGAGCCCCTATCTGGGCCAGATAGATTTCGACTGGAATGGGCTCCCAGAGGACGAGGGAAAGCGGCGTGAGGCGATTTTCGCGCTCTTCGCCAGGGCTGACCTGCGATTCCCGGCAAAGCTGCAATTCGCACTCTACAATATCTCGACGCTGTCGACCGATGCCGGCGCACGAATCATCCAGGAAATCGCCTCGGAGGCTGGTATTGATGTCCTGTCGGCGTGTCGTATCGACGGGGCAGCTGACGATCTGCGCTTCACGCCGCGCTTCATGGCGCTGGTCACCTGGCTCGATCACCGTGCAATCTTCGACCGCGCCCTCAGCGCAGCGGCATTTCTTGCCCATTCGTCCAAGCTCGAACGCGACGCGGAACGGGAGGACGTCGAACTGCGCCACCACGATGCCGGGGTAAAAGACAGCTTCGCCGAATCGGCACGGCTGCACTTCGCAGGCCGCTACAACGGTCACTATTGCGATGTGCGGTGGTTCGAAGAGGACGATCTGTTACGCGTGCTGATCCTGCACGGCTCTAAGCCAGAGACCAAGAACGTCGATCAGGAGGGGGCAGAGGACACGCTGAAATTCCGCGAGATCGTGCAATCGACCATCGAGTATGACCGACGCAGGAGCGCGGTCTCTGTGGGCTCGAAGTCCGCCACCGACGCCAAGAAGCTGGTAAGGCTTTTCGGCGCCCATGTCCTTGGAGATGGCGACATTTTCGAGGCCTCGGCCAAAGAAGAACTCTACACTCTCGGTCCCCTGCAGCGACACGGCGAGAAGTTCAGGTTCACCTTCGATCCCGACGGCGACATCACGCATGTCGCCTTGCGGGAAGTGCGCATCGATGAGGCGCAACTGACCGCTACGGGGCGCTTGCGTCGCTCGCCGTGGTTTCTGGCGCTCGGCGATTCCGAGAATGCGCTCAGGCGCTTGAAGGATTTGGCCCCCGAGATCGAGGTTGCTGACGTGCGGATCGTGCATGCCAAGATCGACGTCACCATTGAAGTGGACGGCAGCGAGATCGTGGTCCCGGTTACGATCCGGCCGCCGCGCACAGTCAGCATGCGCGACCACTCGCACGAACGGCTCATCCTCGAGATGCTGGAAAACAATGACATTCGCAAACGCCGCAGAACTGATCAGGCTGCTGCTGCGGCAGAGTGATCGTCATCCGATCCGTGCCATCGGTGCGGCAGAGCTAGAGCCCTATGATCCGCGCTTCGTCCGATCGCTGCGCAATCTGGGAATCTTGGCGGACCGCGAGGATCAACGCGACGATGGCACTGCGGTCTTTCAGGTGGTCGGCGATGAATTGATCGTCGTCGATCCAGAGACCGGAGAGTGCGAACGTTACGACGACGCGCTGGATATCCAGTCCTTCGACATCGATATCGCCGCTCTCTGCCGCGCGATACGCGAGCAGTCGGGACTGAAGGGGCCGGGTCCGGTTGCGATCTCGGCCAGGATTTGGCGGCTCGGTCGCCACGAAAAGCATGGTCGAACTGCCGAAATCTGCCTTGTGCGGCGACTGCGGGAGGAGAACTCGCAAGAAATCGTGGACCATGTGCGCGGCGCCATCGACAGCGAAACGCCTGTTGCCCTGATCAGTCTCGGCGATTGCGACTTGCCGACGGCGGTCGCTCGCCAGCTCGACGGCCTCCGCCTGACGGTCACCCGTGCCCTCGATCTGCTGCGCGACGACCCGGATCGCCCCTTCGCGCTCGATCTCGGTCGGGTTCGGGTGCCCACGGGACAGCAGGCCCCGGACGCGCGCCTCCAGATCGACCGTATCGGCCGCCGGGTGATCTTCGAAGGCATCGAAATCGACATCGAGCCGCGAGACTTCGACGCCTTCGCCCTGCTCGCAGAGGAGGCCATGGCCGCCGGGGGCTGGGTTTCAAAGGAGGCACTGGCGGCAACGCTTCAGGCGAGCACAGGGCGGGAAAGCAATCCCGAACAGGTCGATCGCTGCATCAACCGGCTGCGCGATGCGTTCCGGAAGAACAAGCGGCTGGATGCGGTCCCGAGCAACGGGTTCATCGATCGCAAGTCCAAGGTCGGCGCACGTCTCGACCTTGCATCCTCCGGGATCGCGTTCATCGCCTAGACCCGTTTTCCGGCACCGGGAGATTTTCGGGAGGTTTCCGGGAGAAGCCCGAGAGATAAAGAATTTCAGCAGGTTGCATCTTCGACTGGTCAACGCAAACGACCAGGATCGAAACAGATGCTCCCTCCCATTTCCCCCAATGACCTTGCCACGCTGATCGACGAGGCGGCCATTGCCGCGCGCCGCCTGCATCGCAAGCTGGTGCTGCCCGCCGCCGATCTCGACGATCTCCGCCAGGACCTGCTGGTCGACCTGATCTGCCGACTGCCCGGCTTCGACGCCCGCCGTGGCAGCATCGGCGCTTTCTCCAACATCGTCTTGCGCAACCAGTCCTCGCGCATTGCCATCCGTCATCACCGCCAGCGCAGGATGCAGGGCGGCACGGTGCTTTCGCTCGACGCCCCCGTT